>JBAIWZ010000135.1:0-19282 GCA_037916955.1 Acutalibacteraceae bacterium
TGGACTCGGGGTTTTATTCTCCGCCGGCCCCGCGCCGCTTGCTTCTTAACGCCCGTTGGGATTCACTTGGACCAGCACCTTGAAATGGCGCTTCGGCGCAAGGAGGAGACCGATGTCCGGTCACCACGATCACGGCGGCGGAACCGGCCGCACGGTGGTCTTCAATCTGACGGTCAATCTGGTCCTGACCGCCGCCAAATGGCTGGCGTTCGGGCTCACCGGCTCGCCCTCGCTCTTCGGCGAGGCCGCCCACTCGACCGCCGACTCGATGAACCCGATCCTGCTCTGGATCGGCCACCGACGCGGCGAACGCCCGGCCAGCCGCCGGCACCCCTTCGGCCACGGCCGCGAGACCTTCTTCTGGTCGCTCATCGCCGCCCTGGTCATGCTGACCGTCGGCTCGTTCCTGACCGCCTGGCACGGCATCGATACCATCGTCACCGGCCGCGCGCCGGATTACTCCCCCTGGTCGCTCGGCATCATGATCTTCGCCCTGGCCGCCGAAAGCTGCACCTTCACCCTGGCCTGGCTGCGCCTGCGCAAGGAGCAGGGCGAGGGCATCGTCGGCAAGATCCGCGGCTCGCGCAACACCGTGCTCCTCGGCATCCTGCTCGAGAACGGGGTCGACACCCTGGCGGTCATCCTGGCCCTCGGCGGCTTCGGCCTCTTCCTGCTCACCGGCAACCCGCTCTGGGACGCGGTCTTCTCGCTGCTCATCGCCGCGACACTGGCCTGCTCGTCGGTCTTCCTGATCGGCCGCAGCCGCTCGCTGATCAGCGGCGAAACGGCGCCGGAAACGGCGATCGAGGCGATCCGCGCCGCCGCCGCCGGCTGCCCGTCGGTCCGCGAGGTCCTCTCGGTCAGCGCCGCCGCCGCCGGGCCGGAACGGTTCGTCTGCCGCCTCCGGCTGAGGCTGGACGGCGAGGCCCTGAACCGCCGCTGGGGCGACGGTCCCGCCGGCAGCCTGGCTTACGCCGAGGAACCGGTCCGCTGGACCGTCAAAGCGGTCGCCCGCGAGTGCGAGGCGGTCCGCGCGGCCGTGCGGCTCGCGGTCCCCGAGGCCGCGGACGTCGACATCGAGCTGGCGCCGTGAATTCAAAACGCCCTCCCGAAGGAGGGCGTTCTTTTTTATGTTCGCGCGGCCCTAGCGGATGACCTTGTCGATCAGGCCGTACTTCACCGCTTCGTCCGCGCTCATGAAATAATCGCGGTCGGTGTCCTTCTCCACCTTGTCGAACGCCTGGCCGGTGTGTTCGGCGAGGATGCGGTTCAGGCTGTCCTTGAGCTTCAGGATGCGCTCGGCCCGGATCTTGATGTCCGTGGCCTGGCCTTCGGCGCCGCCCATGATCTGGTGGATCATCACCTCGGCGTTCGGCAGGGCGAAGCGCTTGCCCGTGGCGCCGGCCGCCAGCAGCACCGCCGCCATCGACGCGGCCATGCCGACGCAGACGGTCGACACGTCCGGCTTGATGTGGCGCATGGTGTCGTAGATCGCCAGGCCGGCGGTCACCGAACCGCCCGGGCTGTTGATGTACAGCTTGATGTCCTTGGTCTTGTCCTGGCTCTCCAGGAACAGCAGCTGGGCCACGACGATGTTGGCCAGGTGCTCCTCGATCACGTCGCCGAGGAAGATGATGCGGTCCTTGAGGAGCCGCGAATAGATGTCGTAAGCCCGCTCGCCGTAGGTCGTTTTTTCGATGACCGTCGGCACGAGTATCTGCGAGCTCGGGGAATAGGGGTTTTTGGACATAGGCATGGCTAGTGTTCGGTTAAAGTATAGCCGCCGGCGGGACGGCGCGCAAACCGCGCCCTCCTTATCCGCGGACGCGGTCCGGCCATTGACGGCAAACGGCCAACTGCTATGGTTTGAATAGGCTCTTTGATATGGAAAGGAGCAATGCGATGAAGCCGGGACGCCTGGCGTTCAGCAGTCTGTTCGGCATCTTTGCCGCTCTTCTTCTGGTCGCCTGCGCCGGGCCGATGAAAACACTTGCCTCGAACGGTCCGGACCTGGTCCGGATCGTCGAGAACCGGCAAGCGACCTACCGCATCGACATCCTGCCCCGGGGGCACGGATCCGGCGTGGTCGTCTCGACGGAGGGCCACATCGTCACCGCGGCCCACGTGGTCGAGGACAGCAAGGGGGTGCAGATCACCCTGGTCGACGGGCGCGACGGAACGCCCGTGACCTACAAGGCCCAGGTCATCGCCATCGACAAGGCGCACGACCTCGCGCTGATCAAGATCGATCACCGCTTCAGCCGGCCGGCGATCCTCGAGGATCCGGCCAACCTGCATCCGGGCGACGGCCTGTACAACGTCGGCTACCCCTACAACTTCGGGGAGATGGTCGGCCGCGGCAACATCATGCGCCTGCACTTCACGCTCCGCAACGACGACGGCACGACCGCGATCAACGACGCGATCCTGGCCGACCTGCCGGACGGACCCGGCACTTCGGGTTCGGCCATCTTCGTCGAACGGAACGGCCGGCTCGCCGGCATCATGAGCATGATGCTCTGGATGACCTCGGGCCGCGAACCGCCGATGCTGGTCCGCGTCCTGGTGTCCGTTGAGCACGTCCGCAAGTTGCTCGACCAGGCCAAGGTTCCCTACCAGTCGGCTCCGCCGAACGGAAAGTGAGCCGGGCCTGCCGGACAATATCTTTCCAAAAAGCGACCCCCTCGGGTCGCTTTTTTTGTACTTTGGAAAAACGCGGAACGGATAAGGCCGAAACGCCCCTCCATCTCCCCAACAGGGACAGTCCCTTTTTGGACCATGCAGTCGCGTCACTCGATCCGCCAGCCGTTCGGCGTTTCGACGATCCGGCCGGTCGTGATGAAGCCGGCCGCTTTCCGATGGCCGCCGCCGCCGAGCGCCTTGGCCACGGCCGAGACGTCCGTGTCGCCGGTGGTGCGGAAGCTGCCCTTGACCAGGCCGCCGGGAACTTCCTTGAGGATCAGCAGGACGCTGGCGTCGAGCGTGCCGTTCAGGAAATTGGTCAGGCTGTCCATGCGGTCGTCATCGTCGAAGTCCTTGCTGTCCGCCTCGAAGACGGCGGTCGAGGCCACGCCGAGCGCCTCGTTGTATTTGAGCCGCGACATGATCCGGCCCCAGACGCGGAGTCCGGCCACGGACTTGTTGTTGATGAAGCGGTCGGTCAGGTCCTGCAGTTTCACGCCGCGGCGGATGAGCTTCGAAGCGGCCTCGAGCGACTGGCTGTTCGTCGCCGGATTGGTGAAGTAGCTGGTGTCGGTGAAGATCCCGGTCATCAGGCAGACGGCCAGTTCGCGGGTGACCTCGACGCCGCAGGTCTCGAAGAAGCGGTAGACGACCTCGGCGGTGGACGAGGCGCCGGCGTCGATGACGTTGACGTCGCCGTAGCCCTCGTTAGTGGCGTGATGGTCGAAGACCACCATCCGGGGCTTCCGGGGGGAAGCGGCGATGAGGTCGGCCACGCCGGCGAAGCGCAGGTCGCCGGCGTCCAGCACCACGAGCAGGTCGTGGTCGCCGCGAATCGCCTGCGGATCGGTCGTGAACCGTTCGGCGCCCGGCAGGTACGAATACTGTTCGGGCACGGCGTCGACGCAGAAGCCGGCCGCCTCGATGCCGCGGCTCCGGCAAAACTCGATGATGGCCGCGGCCGCGCCCAGAGTGTCGCCGTCCGGTTTACGGTGCGAAACGGTCAGGATTTTCTTGGCCCCGGTCAGAGCGTCATAAGCTCCCCGGAAGGCGAATTTGATATCCATAATAAGCAGCGTCTGACCTTATCAGCGGGCCGGCGCCGTGTCAACGCGGCCGGTCCCAGGCCGCCCCGTACATTGACAAAACCGCTAAATGATGATAATAATTGCGGTCCGTCCTTTCGACGGAAAGCTTTACAACCTGCAAGGAGGATGCCGTGAGGATCTTCGCAACGCTTGAACGGACCCGCCTCTCCGTCCTGGCCGGCGCCGCCGGCCTCGCCATCGCCGCCGCCTTCGCCGGCTGCGGACTGGTCGGCGTCTGTCACGCCGCCAGCGTACCCCAGCCGCCGGACGACCAGGTCGTCGGCGTCTACGCCAAGCAGGACGACCACAGCCTCCGGCTGCTCGGCTCCGGCGTCGTCGTCTCGCGCGCCGGACACATCGTCACCGCCGCGCACATCATCGACGCAGCCAGCAGGAATCACCTCATCGTGATCTGCGGCGGCTCATTGAGCCGCGCCGAGGTCGCCGCCGCCGACGCCAAGGCGAATCTGGCCCTGATCATCGCCGCCCCCGCCGTGTGCCAGCCGGCCAGGCTGTCCGACGCTCCCGGAACGGCGCCGGACCAGACCGTCTATGCGGTCGGGGTCTCGGCCTGCCGACTGGGGCCGACGAACGGCCACGTCCCCTGGTTCTTCGCCAAGATCCTGGGGTCGATGCGGTCGAAGCCGGAGTGGACGATGATCGACCAGACCTCCAGTCTGGCCGGTGCCGGCCTCTTCGCCGCCTCTGACCGCCGGCTCGTCGGGCTGACGGTCGGAAATGCCTGGATGTCGAACGGCAAGGAACGACGGCAGCTCGGCACCGCGGTGAAGACCGAGACCCTCCGCCGCTTCCTGACCGATCAGAAGGTCCCCGGTTACGCCGGCCGCTGACCGGCCCGCTCCTTTTCCGAAGCCCGTCGCTGACGGGCTTTTCTTATTGCGGGGCGGGTTGGACAAAACCGCGGTCCGATGCCAATATCGGCTTGTTCTCAAAAAGCGGTGCCTGACCCTGAGCGACTTTGGGTCACGATGTGTCTGGCTCCGCCGCCTTGTTCCTTTTAAACGCCACCGATACAGGAGTCGGCGATGAAGAACCGATTCGGCATAGATTGGGACGCGATCATCCGCAAGGAGATCGTCAGCCGCATGATCGCGGCGCCGTATTTCGAGGAGGCCAGCTCCCTGCTCTTCAGCGCCGCCGAACTCTGGATCGGTCCGCTCGGCGCCGGACGCCTGCGGGCCAAGGAGCTTCGCGGCCTGGCCCAGGAGATCCGCGAGGCCGGCCGCCACTGGCGCGAATGCGCCCTGGGCTGGTCGCCGCCGCCCGACTGGGAAGGCTTCCACGGCTGCCTGCTCCGCGACTATCGCGACCGCCGCGGCTTCCGCACCCGCCACGAGATCGAGCAGGCGCGCTGCCATGACCGGTCCGGCGACCCGCCGCCGCTCCCGAAATATCCGGCCGCGGCCAACCGTCTGGTCCTGGCCGCCGCGCGGCTCGTCGAGGAACAGCTCTCCGTCATCGCCGTCACCGGCGACCATCTCTACCGCCGCGAGACGGTCCAGCGATGGGAGGACTGCCTGGAAAGGATCGGCGAACTGCCGGCCGCGGTCACGGACCTGTCGCCCGCGCCGCAGGCGGCCATCGACCGCCTCGGCCGCCGCGCCCTCTGCCGGACCTGCGAGGGGCTCTTCGGTTCGGTCGCGGTGATCTGGTGCGGCGCGAAATGCCTGCCGGAGCCGCAGCGCAAGGAGCGCTACGACCTGTGGCTCGCCCGGTCGCGCCGCTTCGGCGCCGAGGCCGTTCGCCTGTACGAGGACTTCGCCGGCACGGTCGCGCCGGGGTCGGCGGGAACCCGCCAGGCCATCCTGGCGTCGATGGACGCCCAGGACCCGGAATGTTGGCCGTCCGACTGGCACCATTACGAAGGAGTACGCGAGACCGAACAGGTCAGCGCGCTCGCCGAGGCGCTGGTCGCCGTCCTGATGACGCTGGCCGCGGAGCGCTACGGCCGGTCGGCCGCGGACTTTTGCAGGTCCGAGCTCGGATCCGGATCGGACCGGCCCGCCCTGCCCGATGCGGACGCATCCTCGCGCGGCCTCCGAAAATAAGCTCAAGACCCCTTCTCCGGGGTCTTTTTTTACCCAGTCTGTCCACAAGCGACGATCAACTGTGGATGAAACTCGTGACCCGGCCTTATCACGGTTGCGCGTCCGCCTCGAACTGCTACAATTTTAAGCGCGATGTGGATGAATCCGCTGCCGCCCGCCACTTAGCGCTTTTTTCTTTTGGGCGGCCGATTATGTACCTCCAGAAACTCGAGCTGATCGGCTTCAAATCCTTCGCGGAAAAGACCGAGCTGGATTTCCTGCCGCCGGCAGCCGGAAACAAAGGCATCACGGCCATCGTCGGACCCAACGGCTCCGGCAAATCCAACGTGGCCGACGCCCTGCGCTGGGTGCTGGGCGAACAGAGCGCCAAGATGATGCGCGGCAAGAAGGCCGAGGACGTCATCTTTTTCGGTTCCGAAAAGCGCGCCCGCTCCGGTTTCGCCGAGGTCACCATCCATCTCAACAACGAGGACGGCCAGCTGCCGATCGAATACACCGAGGTGGCGATCGCCCGCCGCGTCTACCGCGACGGCGAATCCGAATACCTGATCAACAAGAACAAGGTCCGTCTGGCCGACATCCAGCTCCTGCTGGCCCAGGCCCAGTTCAGCGCCCGCTCCTATTCGGTCATCGGCCAGGGCATGGCCGACGCGATCCTGATCGCCTCCCCCGCCGAACGCAAGGACTACCTCGACGAAGCCGCCGGCGTCCGCCAGTTCCAGCTGAAACGCAACCAGTCGGTGGCCAAGATGGACGCGACCCGCGAGAACCTCGGCCAGGCCGAAATGCTGCTGAACGAGATCGAGCCGCGCCTGCGCTCGCTGGCCCGCCAGGTGAAGCGCCTGGAGCAGCGCGGCCAGCTCGAAGAGGAATTGCACGCCGTCGCCCACCAGTACTACGGCCGCCTCTGGACCGACCTCAAGAAACAGATCGACGGGCGGCAGGAACAGGTCGGCCGGCTGGACGCCGACTGGAAGGCGCGCGAATCCACCCTGACCGACGCCCAGAACGAACTCTCCGCCCTCGAGGCCCAGGAAAAGGGTTCGGACGCCTTCGTCGCGCTCCAGGCCGACTACGAAAAACTCCTCGAGGAGAAGGCCCGTCTGCGCGACCGCGAGATGAACGTCCGCAGCCGGATCGAGATCGCCGAACAGGTGAAGAAGAGAGTGGCGGCGACCATGCCGCTCTCCAAGATCATCCAGGAGGTCGGCGGCATCGGCGAGCGGCAGGGGAACGCCATCGGCAAGCTCCAGGGAGCCGGATCGCTCGACGAGGCCAAGGCCGTCGTCCCGGAGTTCGAGGCGGTCCGCGGTTCGGCGATGTCGCTCCGCGAACGGCTGGAACGGCCCGCGCCGGAGGAACCGCAGGCGCCCCAGCAGGACCCGGCGCTGATCAAGGAGCTCGAGGAGGCCCGCGCCGCCCTGGCCGGCCATGACGAGAAGATCCGGGCCGCCCAGGCCAAACTCCAGGAATTCAACCGCGACGAACGCGAGAAGAAGGAGAAATTCTTCTCGCTGCAGCGCGGCCTGCGCGACAAGATCGCCGCCGCCCACGAACTCGAGCGCCGCCTCGGCGACGAGAAGATCGAAATGGCCCGCCTGGAGACCCGCCGCGAGACGCTCGAACAGGAAATGTCCGTCGAACTGGGCGAGAAGGCCGAACACGTCAAGCAGAGCTACAACCCGACCGGCAGCGAGAACGTCGAGGAACTCTTCCAGCAGATGCAGAAGCTGAAGTACCAGCTGAACCTGATCGGCGGCATCGATCCCGAGGTGGTCAAGGAATACGAGGAGACCAACGGCCGGCACGAATTCCTGTTGACCCAGGTGACCGACCTCAAGGCGGCCATCGCCGACCTCGAACGGGTCATCGCCGAACTCGACGTGACCATCAAGGCCCGCTCCGAGAGCGCCTTCCGGCAGATCAACCGCGATTTCGACCGCTACTTCAAGTCGCTCTTCGGCGGCGGCCGCGCCGAACTGATCCAGATCAAGGCCGAGGAGCCGGAAGAAGAGGAGGGCGTTCCGGGCGAGAACGGCGCCGCGGCCGAAAAAACGGCCGCGCCCCGCGAGAAGCACCGGCCCGGCGAGGTCATCGGCATCGATATCCTGGCCTGCCCGCCCGGCAAGAAGATCAAGAACGTCGAGACGCTCTCGGGCGGCGAACGGACGCTCGTCTCCATCGCCCTGATCTGCGCCATCATGATCTCCAACCCGTCGCCGTTCGTCGTCCTCGACGAGGTCGACGCCGCGCTCGATGAGAACAATTCCGACAAGTACGCCGCCATCCTCTCGGAACTGGCCGCCAAGACCCAGTTCATCGTCGTCACCCACAACCGCTACACCATGAAGCGCGCGAACGTCCTCTACGGGGTCACCATGCGCGACGACAAAACCTCGCTCCTGCTGTCCATCAACCTGGACGAGGTCGGCAACCTGAAGAACGCCCAACGGACGAAGGTGGCCGTCTGAACCTGTCTGCGCCGAGAACGCCGCCGCCGGGGCGGCGTTTTTGTCTGGCCGAAATCCATGTCCTCTCCTTGTCGGCCAGACAACCCTGAACCCGAGCAAAACGAGTGGTTCAGGGTCCCGTCGTTCGCCTCGGGAAACGCGGGGCTCCTGTACCAGTCGCTTCGCTCCTGTCCAGGATTGTTGAGCGCAATGAATGGGTTTTACTCCGCTCAACAAGCTTGACGTTGCGGAATTTATCTGGCATCCTGCCCTCACGACAAAGTCCGACCCGGCCTGACCGGGTAATGCTGCTCGCGGCCGAACCGCTCATCCGGCCGCACGGAACGAGTCAATCAACAACAATACATTATGATCGTCATCAGGCTCACTCGCGTCGGAAAGACCAAGCAGCCCAGCTATCGCGTCGTCGTCCAGGACAAGCGCAAGGACCCCTGGGGCAAGGCCATCGAGATCGTCGGCCGCTACAACCCCCGGACCAAGCCGAAGACCATCACCCTGCTGGAGGACCGGATCAAGTTCTGGATGGCGAAGGGCGCCGAAGCCTCCCCGACCGTCCACAACCTGCTCGTCGACGCCAAGATCATCAAGGCGGACAAGAAGTCGGCGACGTTCCATGACCGGCACAAGGAAGGCGACGAGATCAAACCCGTTGAACCCAAAAAGGCGGCCTAAGGGCCGCCTTTCGGTTTACCAGAGATTTAAGCCGGCCGAGGCGGAAACTCTGCTTGGTTGACAATATCCGACCGCCTTCATATAATTATCGCAGTCCCTTTGTCCAAGGGTACCGGGATCTCGCGGAGGTTCCTTTTTACTCCCAATAGGCAGCTTGCTCCGGTTACTAATCGGACACGCAAATAACTGCTATGGCAGAACGGTTTCAGGATCAGGAATTTGTCGAATACGTTGTGAGGGCCATCGTCGGCCATCCGGATGACGTCCGGACCGACAGGACCATCGATGAGCGCGGTGTGCTCATCACTCTCCACGTCAACCCGGAAGACATGGGTTACGTGATCGGCCGCCAGGGTCAGACGGCTCGCTCCATCCGCACGCTTCTCAAGATCGTCGGCGCCAAGAACAACGCCCGCGTCAACCTGAAGGTCTACGAACCCGAAGGCAGCCGCCGGCCGCCGCGCCGCGAAGAGGCTCCTCGCTCCGAGGAACCGGTCGACACTTCCGCCGTGGATCTGGAGATCTAACGACAACAAAAGAAAGCCCGCCGGCAACGGCGGGCTTTTTGATTGTCTCGGCCTGACGGCGGGTCCTGTCGCGGTTCGTCCGGCTCTGTTGCCAATTGGCGGCCGACGCTATAAGTTTCCGTCATCCTTCGACCGAGGAGGACATCATGAACGGACACCGTGGAGCTGACGGTCAGGGAAACGACGCGTTCCTTCAGAAACTCGCTAACCACCGGCTGCTGGACGCCGCCGAAGAGCGCGGACTGGTCCGCCGGTCGCAGGCCGGCGGCGCCGCCGCTACGGAACAGATCGTGCGGCTCAACTGCCGGCTGGTCCTGAGCATCGCGCGGCAATACTGCGGGCTGGGCATCGACCTGGCCGACCTGTTCCAGTACGGCTGCATCGGCCTGATCAAGGCCGTGGCCAAGTTCGACCTCCGCCGGCCGGAGAAGCCGCGGCTCTCGACCTACGCCGACTGGTGGATCAGGTCGGAGATCCGCAAGGCGCTCCGCGACCACAGCCGGACCATCCGGCTGCCGGCCCGGGTCGCCGACGACGTCGTCGCCCTCAAGCGGCGGCGGGACGGCGCCGCGCGGCCGAAAAAGCGCGGCGAACGCCCCGGCAGCGCCAAGACCGCCGCCGGCCGGCTCGAACCGGAACGGCTGAAGCGGGCCGAATCCGCGGCGCGGCTCGAGACCATCTCGCTCGACGCCTGGGTGAACGACGAGAAGACGACCACCTTCCTGAACTTCCTGTCGTCGCCGCCGGCGGACGTGATCGCCCGGATCGATCTGGACCGCGACCGCCGGCGTCTGGCCCGCATCCTGACCGGCCTCAAGCCGACCCACGCCGCCGTCATCCGCGGGCGCTTCGCCCTCGACCTGACGCTCGACCAGACGGCCGACCTGCTGGAAGCGGAAGGCGTCACGGCCGGCCGCCTCAGCCGGGAGCGCGTCCGGCAGATCGAGGTCCTGGCGCTGGCCGAATTGCGCGCCGGCTTCGCCGAAGCCGGTCCGGCTCCGAAGGACCGCTAGTAAAAAACCCGCCGCGGCTCGCGGCGGGCGTTTTTTATCCGGCAACCGTCAAATTCGGGTATAATCATCCCATGCGTCTGCTGAAAAAGATCCTGCCGCACCTGCCGTACGCCGCCGCCTACGCGGCGCTGTCCGTGCTGGCCACCTGGCCGCTCGTCCTCCATCTGAGGACCGGCTTCCCGACCGCCGACCCCTGGACCGGCGGCGATCCCAACGTCTACATCTGGCTGATCGACTGGGTCGCCAAGGCGATCACCGGACAGACCGCGGCGCCGCCGCATCTGATGATGTTCTGGCCGCAGGGCATCGACGCCTGGGGCGGCTACGACGGCGTGCTGATGCTGGCCGTCGGCCTGCCGGTCCGCTTCCTGTCCGGCAACCCGATCCTGGCTTACGACCTGATCATCCTGCTGTCGCTGTTCACTTCGGCGCTCGCGGCTTACGCGCTGCTCCGCTACCTGACCGGTTCGGCTTACGCCTCGGCCATCGGCGGCTTCATCTTCGGCTTCTCCCCGTACATGATGGTCCGCGCCGCGCAGCACGCCAACCTGCTGATGACCGGGACGATCCCGCTTCTGGCCCTCGCGGCCATCGCCTTCTGCCGCCGGCCGAGCCGGCGCGGCATCTTCTGGCTGGCCGGCGCGGTCCTGCTCAACGCCCTCTCCTCGTTCTACTATCACGTCGGCGGACTGATCTTCCTAGGCATCCTGTTCTACGCCCGCCGGAAAGACCTGATGTCGGAGCGCAGCGTCCGCCTGACCCTGCCCGCCGTCGCGGCCGTCGGCCTGGCCGCGGTCCTGCCGGCCCTGCCGATGCTGTTCTCGCCGAACGGCGGCGGCCAGCCGAGTCCGGCGGATTTCGTCAGCATCTACGGCGCGCACCCCTTCAACATCCTCTATCCGCACCCGCTGATGAACATGACCAAGCTGCTGACGGACTGGTGGCCGAATTTCGTGCCGGTCTTCCTGAACGGCGACAGCTACTACGAATCGACGAGCTACCTCGGGCCGATCGTCGTCGGGCTGCTCATCCTGGCCTGGATCGAACGGCGCGAGCTCGGCGTGCGGGACTGGAAGTTCTGGTTCGCCTGCCTGCTGATCTTCTGGGTGCTGGCCCTGGGCGTCGACTTCTACGCCTTGGGCGTCTACGTGCCGCTCCCCTTCTACGTCCTGCGCTTCATCTTTCCGTTGTCGTTGGTCCGGGCGCCGAACCGCTTCTTCATCTTCACCCTGCTCGCCGCGGCCGTCCTGTCGGCCTACGCGCTGCGCCGGGTCCGCCGGACGACCGCCAGCCGGACGGCGATCGCCTGCTTCACCGCCGCCGTCGTCGGCCTGCTGGCTTTCGAGCGCCTGGTCTTCCCCTACCCGGTCCTCGACAAGACCGTGCCGGAGTTCTACCGGCAGATCGGCGCCGATCGGCGGCTCTACGCCGTAGCCGACCTGCCGCTCATGAATCCCGGTTTCGCGGACTACGACTTCTTCCAGGTCTACCACGGCAAGCCGATCGTCGACGGCGAATATTTCTACACGAGCTACCGGCCGCGAACCTTCGCCTTCCTCAAGGCCAACCCGCTGCTGAACGCGAGCGTCTGCGCCAAGAACGCGCCGCCGGCGCCCGCGTCGGTCGACCGCGCCGAAACGTACCGCCAATTCCGGAACGCCGGGGTCCGCTACCTGATCGTCCACAACCTGACGCTGCACAACGCCGACATCTGCGCCCAGGCGCGCAAGGTGATCCGGCCTTTCTTCGACGGCGAAAAACCGGTCTTCGCGGACGGCGAGATCACCGTCTACGAGGTGCCCGGCGCCGTTGACCTCGGCGCGGTTCGGTGATAGTTTCTGGCGATGCCCCGGCCTATGCGTTTCGACGTTCTCACCATCTTCCCCGCGATGTTCGACTCGTACTTCGGCGAGTCCATCATCAAACGCGCCAGGGAGCGCGGCCTTTTGGATATCCGCGTCCACGATCTGCGCCGCTGGGCCGAAGGCAGGCACCGGAAGGTCGACGACCGGCCCTTCGGCGGCGGCCCGGGAATGGTCATGGCCGTCGGCCCCTTTTACCGGGCGCTCAAGGAACTGAAGCGCGGCCGCGCCAAAACGCGCGTCGTCCTGATGTCGGCCAAGGGCCGGACCTTCTCCCACCGGGACGCGGTCCGGCTGGCCAAGTACGGCCGGCTGATCCTGCTCTGCGGCCGCTACGAAGGCGTGGACGAACGAGTTGCCGCGGAACTGGCGGACGAGGAGATCTCGATCGGCAATTACGTGCTGACCGGCGGCGAGCTGCCGGCGATGACCGTCATCGACGCCGTGGCCCGGCAGATCCCGGGCGTCCTGGGCAAAGCCGAATCGCTGGCCGAAGAATCCCACTCCGCCGAGGGCGTGAACGAATACCCGCAATACACGAGGCCGGAGGTCTTCGCGGCCGGCCGGAAGGTAAAATGGAAGGTGCCCAAGGTCCTGCTTTCGGGCGACCACAAGAAGATCGCCGCCTGGCGACGGCGCCGGCAGGCCGGGAAGGACTGAACGGCGAAAAAGGCGATCACAAAAGGGCCCGAGGAACGGGCCCTTTCGTTTTCCCGGCAATGACTCTGCCTAGAAGATCATTGCTGCGCCGCCGGCGGCGCGCACGCCGCCACGGCCGTTCTGAAGTCGGTCCCAGCCTTGTCCTTAGCCGAAGCGAAAGCATCCTTGGCCGCTTTCTTGGCAGCGGTCCAGGCGGTCTGGGCCGCGGTCCTGGCCGTCTGCCAGGCGGCACGAGCCTGGGTCTTGGCTTTGCCGTAGGCGTCCTTGGCCGCGGCGCCCTTGTCGCTGGCCTGATAGGCCTGGCGAGCCGCGGCGACCGCCGCGTCACGGGCATCCTGCGCCGATTTCTGCGCGGCGTGGAGATCCGCGCGGGCCTTATCGAGCGCCGCCTTCTGAGCGTCGACGGCTTTTTGCACTGCCGCTTTGCGGACCGCGGTCGCGGCCTGGCGGCAAGAGACGGCGGCGTCGTGCTGCTTCTTCCTGGCCGCCCGCTCTTCGGCGGACAAGCCGTGCGACTTTTGCACGGCCGCCGGAGCCGGCGTGGAAGCAGCGGCGGGCGGGACCGTGTCAGCCATGACCGGCAGCGCCACCGACAGCGCCATCACGCTTAGCAGATAGATCAAACTTCTTTTCCTCATGTCTTTCGGACCACAGTTAAAGCGGGCGAGCTGACGTCCGGCTGCACCCGCCGGTGATTTAGTTCCGACGGGATATACGACGCTCAAGGCGACGGTATCTTACAGCCGCCGCGCCGCTCAAGCGCGCCGCGGCCGGTGACCGCGCGGGATTGACTTTTACGCGACGTTCTGATAAAAAAGCCGCGTTCCGCGGATGCGGAATCACAAACTTGCCCAAGGCGGCCGCTCGGCGGCCGAACCCCGGCAGGCTCCGTTCGTTGAAAACCACGCAAGAAAGAGGAGGCCGTCATGATCTACCTGCTTTTGGCCCTGGTAACCGCCTTTGTCGGAGCCGCGCCGCTGTTCGTGGCGCGGAAACCGATCGCCGCTCTGATCACCTTCGCCGTCGCCGCCCTGGCCCTCTGGCCCATCTACTACGCGACGATGCCGACGCTGGTCTGGCCGCTCTGGGGCGCCGTCGGCGTCCTGGTCATCGTCCTCTGGCTCGGCTGCGGCGTCGTCGCCAGCATGGTCGAGGAACGGTTCAGTCCCGCCGCCTGGTTCGCCGTGGCCGGCGTGCTGATCCTCTGCGGCCGCGGCTGTTCCGGCTGCGGCGCTTTCCGCGCCGGCGACTACGCCGGCATGATCGGCCAGGTCGACAGCCGCGTCTGGACCCAGGACATCCAGCCGAAGGATCCCCGGCACATCCGCCTGGTCCCGGCCGAAATGGCCATGTGGCTGGGCGACAAGCAGCTCGGCGAAGCGCCGGGCGCCATCGGCAGCCAGTTCCAGATCTCCTGGGAACACCTGACCCTCCAGATGATCCGCGGCGAACTCTGGTACGCCGCGCCGCTGGACTTCAAGGATTTCGGCGCCTGGCAATCGGCCGACGTCTCCCCCGGCTACGTGCTCGTCCATGCCGAAGACCCGCTCAAACAGGTCATCGTCAAGACGGACGAGAAATTCGCCTATACCCCGGGCGCCTACTTCGGCCGCAACCTGGAACGACTGCTGCGCTGCAACGGCTACCTGGACAAGGGCCTGACGGACTACAGCTTCGAGATCGACGAGTCCGGCAAGGCCTGGTGGGTGGTCACGGTCTTTTCGCCTTCGATCGCCTGGAGCGGCGAGAAGGTCGAGGGCATCGTCATCGTCGATCCGTCGACCGGCGCCCAGGAGTTCCATCCCGTCGGCAAGACGCCGGACTGGGTGGACCGGGTCGTGCCCAGCGGCTTCGTCAAGAACTACATCGCCTGGCGGGGCTCGTACGCCGCCGGCTGGTGGAACAGCGTCTGGGCCGAGAAGAACATCACCGAACCGGGCGACACGACGCTGATCTACGGCTCCGACGGCGCGCCCTACTGGGTGACCGACGTGACCTCCTCCAATCAGAACGACCAGTCGCTCGTCGGCCTCATGTACACGGCCACGCGCACCGGCCGCTCGATCTTCTACCACGCGGTCGGCGGCACGGACCAGGCCGTCATCACGGCGGTCAACAACAAGGTGTCGTTCCGCAAGTGGCACGGCGCCGGTCCGGTGATCTACAACCTCTACGGCACCATGGCCTCGATCGTGCCGCTCCTCGGCGAGAACCACACCTTCCAGGGCGTGGCCATCGTCCGGATCGACAACCTCCAGGTGGCCATCGGCGACGATCAATACGCGGCCCTGCGCGAGTATCAGAAGATGATCTCGCAGAGCGGCCAGCAGATCGCGCCCGAGCTGGCGCACGCGAAGAGGTCGCTCGCCGGCAAGGTCGACCGTTTCGCTCCGGAGATCAAGGAGAAGGAAACGCTCTACTACGTCCACCTGTCCGGCGTGAAGAAGCTCTTTACCGGCGGCAGCACGCTGTCGGCGAAACTGCCCCTGACCCGGCCCGGCGACGAGGTGTCGATCACCTTCATCGATTCCGGCGAGGACGTCGAGCCGATGCTCAACTTCGACAACGCGTCGCTGCCGCTCGAAAAAACGGCGGCCCAGCGGGCCGTCGAGGAAAAGGCCCGCGAACGGCGCGACAACGTCGAAGCCGAGGATCCGGCCGCGCTCCGGCAGAAGGTCAACGGCCTGAGCGACGACGAGATCAAGGAGCTGCTGCGGCTCCGCGAAGAGCAGAAACGGCAGCAGAAATAGCCCTCTTTTGAGGCGCGCACCGGCGCGCCTCTTTTTTTGTCCGGCGGCCGCATTGACAAAACCGGTAAAAAGTGCTATGTTAAGCGGTTGTTTTTTCGGCGGGAAGTCCCCTTCCCTCTCCGTATTCGAGCCTGAAATAAGCTCGGGACCGGATACGGAGAAAGCTGTTTGAAAACCTGCAGTCAAACTTGGAGGAGACCATGAAAAAGATCGGCAGTCTGTTTGTGATCGCCGCCCTGGCCCTGACGGCTTGCGGCGGAGACGAAGGTCCGCAGGGGCCGGAAGAGCTCCAGTGCGTCATCGGGATGCACAACACGGTGCACCCGGCCGACCAGTACTGGACGACGCTCCGCGACCCCGAAGGCTTCGCGGTCGTCCAGCGCGTTCCCGGCGACGAGAACGCGGCCAAACTCGTCCGCTTCAACAAGTCGGGCGGCGACCTGGACCCGGTCACGGTGAACCTCGGCTTCAAGGCCGCGGGCTTCAGCAGCGCGACCGACCATGTCATCGCCGTCGACGAGAGCGGCGGAACGGTCCAGCGGCTGACCCACCAGGGCGAGATCATCGCCTCGGCCGCCGGCCAGGCGCCGCGCAGCCGCCTCGCCATCAAAGCGGGCGACGCCATCGACGCCGCCGCCTGGGCCGAAGACACCGGCCAGGCCGAGTGCCCGACGGTCATCCGCTACGGACAGATCGGCGCCGGCGCCGCGATCGCCGAGACCGGTTCGATCCGGCACTGTGCCGGCCGCTGGCCATCGATCGCCCTCACGGTGAACGGATCGGACCTGCTGATCCGGGTCCAGACGGTTTCCAGCGACGGCATCAGCGGGGACTTCGGCCTCTACCACGTGGCGAACGGCCAAGCGCAGATGGTCGGCATCGATCCGAAGCTCAAGTCCGACGACGGCCGCAGTTACAGCGCCACCTTCATCGCGCCGGCCGGTTCCGGCTTCGCGGTGCTCTGGGACGCTTACGAGCGGACCTACTCCGTCGAAGAGAAGCACCTGTCGTACATCTCGTCGGCCGGAACGGTCGAACGAACGGTCGAGATGAAGCACGACATCGACAGCCTGGCCTGGAACGGCAAGGAGCTGGCCGCGGTCTATAACGGCAGCACCTATATCGGCCTGCTGAGGCTGGACCTGGAAGGCCGGATCACCCACGAAGGCTCGCTCATCCATACCGAGCTCGGCTGGGTCAACTGGAACCGCAAGATCATCCTCATCTCTTCCGGCGGCAACTACGGCGTCACCTGGTGGTATTCCGACATGACCGGAGAGAACGGCGAGGAGATCCGCCAGATGTTCACGACGGTCCACGACTGCGAAGACTGAACGACGGTCAGCCCCCTGACCGCAGACTCCCCAGCCCGGCCGCACCTCGCGGCCGGGCTTTAAAATACGCGGCCGCCGCGGCGCTGCCGGTCAGGCTCATTGACAAAAGCGGATATTACTGCTAGGTTAAGCGGTCCTTTCTTAACAGAGGGAAGTGTCCCCCTCTCCGTAACCGCGCCTGAATTAAGTCGGACCCGGTTACGGGGAAGTTCGTTCAAAACACGCAGTCGAAGGAGAATGCCATGAAAAAGATCAGCTGTCTCTGCATCGCGGCGGCCCTGCTGGCCGCCTGCCGACCGGACGCGCCCCAGGATCTCCAGGATGAGCCCGCGCTGCAGTGCGGCGTCGGCCTCACCAAGGACTACGGCTCCATCGTCAACGACATCAGCGTGACGACGGCCCGGTGGGGATTCGCCGTCGCCCTGAACTCGCGGTACGCCAACGACCGCGGCCGGGTCGAAATGCTGACCTCCGACGGCTACAGCCACGCGCTGCCGGCGGAGATCGGCGTCTCCGGCGGCGACATCGTCACCCTGGCGGACCAGCGCCTGATGGTCATCGACTACTCGGGCAACGAGACCGTGCTGCTGTCGGCCGACGGCCAGCCGCTCGCCAAGGTCGAGGATCAGCCCTACCACGGCTTCCTGACCGCGGCCGGCAGCTCCCGGGCCGACTGGGCGCTCTGGAACGAAGCGGCCTGGAACGGCTCCGGCTACGACCGGTCGTCGTGGCTCGGACGCATCGTCGACGGCCGCGTCGAGGTCGTTTCCGGCCTGCCGTTCGCCGAGGACATCCGGTCGGCGGCGGCGATCGCCGACGGCGACCGGGAGCTGATCCTGGTCGGGACCGATGCGGTCAAATGCCGCGACGGAAACTGCACGAAGCTGGTCTTCAGGCTTCTGACCGTCGCCGGCGGCCAGGTCTCGGTCGCGGAGATCGAGCCGGACGGCGCGATGGTCGACAGCGACCAGTACTTCGGCCGGACCAAGGTCATGGCCGCCGGCAGCCGCTTCGCCGTCCTCTGGAGCCGCAACGGCTACGACTACGACGCCGACCAGCTCCTGACCTTCGTCGGTGCCGACGGCACCGTCACCGGGACCGCGGACACCCCCGCGGCCGACGACATCGTCTGGACCGGCAGCGGCTTCGCCTCCGTGGCGGTACGCCTCGGCGACGACGACCGCGGCCGCGACATCGTCATGCGCCTGCTGGACGAAAACGGCCGGGTCACCGGCGCCGGCGTCATCGCCGACGTTTCGGAGACCGAGGAGATCAACTCCCGGCCGAGCCTTAACGGCGTCGGCGGCACCCGGTTCGCCGTCAGCTGGCTTCTCTGGGACAAGAAAGGCGCGGAGCCGGTCAATCGCCCGCTCCTGACCTTCGTCGACTGCGATCCGTAACGCCCCCGCTTCACCGATGCCGGCCGCCTTCCGCGGCCGGCTTTTTTTATCCTGAGATCCGCCAAAAAACTGGCCTCGCGAACTCGGCCGGCCGGCGGCTTGACATAAGGCCGCCCGGCTCTTGACAGGGTCCGGGGCTTACCTTATACTCCTTCCAGAGCATTCGACGCCGCACGAGCGGCCCTCCGAAGAGCTCTCTTTATTTCCGCTCATTTACGGCACTTGACGGTATCACCGCCCTGCCTTAAACTGCGGAAACCGCCGGTCGAGGACCGACGGAGGAACTTTGACAATTTGAACGAGATAGCCAAAGCCATTCACGCAAGTGAATGGTTGAGTGACAAACGTCTATTCAGTTGAGTACCCGCCGACCGCACAGGTCGCGGGAACTATGGAAGCATAAGCCCGCCAGGGCTATGACTTCTTCTGAGAGTTTGATCCTGGCTCAGGATGAACGCTGGCGGCGTGTCTAAGGCATGCAAGTCGAACGAATCAGTTAAATGCGCAAGCATATGACTGGTTAGTGGCAAACGGGTGAGTAACACATTGGTAACCTGCCCCGAAGTTCGGAATAACGGTCCGAAAGGATCGCTAATACCGGATGTGGTCGCGGATCGCGAGGTCCGCGAGTAAAGCCCAAAAGGCGCTTTGGGAGGGGCCTATGGCTTATCAGCTAGTTGGTGAGGTAAGAGCTCACCAAGGCTATGACGAGTAGCGGGTGTGAGAGCATGACCCGCCTCACTGGGACTGAGAC
>JBAIWZ010000136.1:0-5530 GCA_037916955.1 Acutalibacteraceae bacterium
ACAGCAGCGACGGATATTCCCGGCAGCCGTACCGGCGCGCCCAATCCTCGAGATCGGCCAACCCCTTGGTCTTCGACGAGGGGACCGCGGTCCAATCATCCGGACGGAAGGCCTGTTTAAGATCGGCGCGGCCCAGGTAGATCTGCCAGAGGTTGTCGCGCGCTTCGGCTTCGGACGCGGCCGCGAAGACGGGCCAAGCGAAAAAGACCGCGACGGCGGCGATGGCCGTCACGGCCGGAAGAATGCGGAGATGTCGCGTCTGCGGCATGGCGTCCGGCCTAGTAAAGACTCTTCAGATCGATACCAGTGTAATAGTATTTGAGGATATCCGTCCATGCCGCGCCGGCGTTGGCGCGGCCGATGGCGTCGTTGGCCGACAGCCCGACGCCGTGTCCGGACAACGGCTCGCCCTGATCGTAAGGCGCCGGCCTGGAAACGAGCCAGGGGTGCGCGCTGGCGCTGCCGCCCCAGACCTCGGTCCAGGCGCGCGTCCGGCCGTCGGAACTGGAGAAGTAGGGCGTGACGACGATCTCGCCGCCGTAGGTGACGACCTGGCCGCGGGTCTCCTGCGCCGCCCGGACCACGTTCGGCCGGATCAGCTCGGAGGAGTAGCCCTTGTAGACCTGGTCGTTGCCGGTCGTGTTCAGGTCGAAATACTCGGACTGGTGCTTGCCGCCGATCGCCTTCACGAACAGCGCGTAGGTGCGGGCCGCGGTGATCAGCGCCTTCTGGTATTCGTACGGCGAGCCGTTCGACGTCTCGGCCAGGCCGCGCAGGTAATCCTCGGCCGGCAATTCCTCGATGACCCAGAGCCGGTCCGTGGCCTTGGTGTAGTAGACCTCGAGCGCGCCGCGGAACCGGTTGAAGTTCACCGTCGGGTCCCAGGTCGGCCGGTTCTCCAGGCTGGTGATCTCGAAGATGGTCGCGGCCGGGTCGGCCGGCTGGAACCGCACGTGCTTGTCGGCGTAATAGACGAAATCGCCGTTCCGGACCGTGTAGCGCCGGGCGGAGAAGTCGAAGGTGGTCGTGGTCGAGCCGGACAACTGGGCGACCTGGCGGCCGTCGCCGTCGATCAGCGCGTACTGACCGGCGCCGTAGATGGTCACCGGGCGCGTCGTGTAGTAGAGGCCGATACGGAGGTCCGGACCGCGGGGTCCGGAAACGGACAGCGCCGGGTCGTAAGCGGGCGGAACGGCGGACGGCGCGCCGCCGCTAGTCACCTGGATGGGGATCTCGATCTCGCCTCCTTCGATCTCCTGGCCGCCGGCTTCTAGGACGAACCGCGCCAGGTAGAGGCCGCTGATGTTGGGCGCGGACACGGTGAAATCCATCAGCGCCAAGCCGCCGGGTTTGACCTCGCCGGCCGACAGCCTGGCCACCGCCTCCTGCTGCCACGACGAATGCCTGAAGGAGTAGGCGTTGCCGGGCGCGGCCATGAGCGCCAGCGGCGCCTGGCCGTCGCGCCGCCAGGCGACCCGGCCGACGTTCTTGAATCCGACCCGGAAGGTCTGGGTCGCGCCGCCGGCCAGGTTCAATTCGCGGGCGCTGACCAGCAGTTTCTCCGCCTTGTAGCCCGAGGCGGCCGGCGGCCGGTCCGCGGCTGGCTGGGTCAGGTTCACCGACGCGAGCGTGCCGACTGCGGCGGGCGGCGCCGGAGCGCGCACCTCGATGTTCACGCTGAACTTGCCGCCGGGGATCCAGGCCAGGCTTTCGGCGGCCAGGGCGAAGGTCTCGACGTACTTGCCGGGCTGGAGCGGCGCGAACAGGGTGAAGCTGACGCGGCCGATCCGGCCGGGCGCGACCGCGGCCTCGGAGAGCCGGGCCGGCTGCTTGTCGTTCAGCCAGGAGACGTCGGCGAAATCGCTCTGCCGGTATTTCGGATCGAAGGTATAAACGGAAACGAAATTCGCTCCCTCGGCCGTCCAGGTCCGGGTGCCGGTGTTCTTGAATCCGATGGTGAAGGTCGCGGAGGCGCCGGGGGCGAGCTGCAAGGACCGGGCCGACCGGATCATCTCCTGGGCCGACCAGGGCGGCGCGGCGGCGGAAGCGGCCGGGACGAAGATCGCAAACCCCGCGAAAATTAAAAAAACCGCGGTCATCAGGCAAGGCGCGGCTGTGCTGAGGCGCGGCGTCGTTCCGGACGCCGTCAACCCGTCCCGGTCGAGGAGTTTTGCCTTTACGGCTGGCATATTTGTTTTTTGTTTTTCCGCCTCCTCTTTGATTTAATTCTACCGCGCCGCGCACCCCGCGTCAAAGCGGATTTAAGGGGGCGTGGTATACTTTCCAGCGAACTTAAACCGGCCGCCGCCCGTATCTCTAAATGACAGGCGCCGGGTCAAGTAACATGTCGCTCACCAGAGCCATAGCCGGCAGCACCGCCATCCAGGTGGCCGGAAAATTCATCGGCACGCTGCTCGGCATCCTGACCGTGGCGGTGATGACGCGCCACCTCGGGCGCGCCGGCTACGGCCAGTTCACCACCGCGACCTCGTTCCTGCAGTTCTTCGGCATCCTCGTCGACTTCGGACTGTCGCTGACGCTGATCAAGATGATCGCCGACCCGAAGGCGGACGAGCCGCGGATCGCCTCCAACGTCTTCACCCTGCGGCTGGCGTCGGCCTCGGTCTTTTTCGGCGCCTCGGCGCTGCTGGCCCTGCTCTTCCCCTATCCGCCGGTCATCAAGGCCGGCATCGCCATCGCCTCGCTGTCGTTCCTCTTCATCTCGCTCTCCCAGGTGATGGTCGGCGTCTACCAGAAACACCTGGCGGTGGGCACGGCGGCGCTGGCCGAGGTCGCCGGGCGGACGGCCCTGCTCGCGGGCGTCTGGTTCGCCTTCGGCCTCGGGTACGGCCTGCTGGCCGCGCTCGGGATCCTCGTCGCTTCGAACGCCGTCCAGCTCGGCCTGCTCATCGCCGGCTCCCGGAAATTCCTGCGTCTGCGCCTGTCCTTCGACCCCGGCCTCTGGAAGGAGATCATCCGCCAGAGCTGGCCGATCGGCCTGTCGATCGCCTTCAACCTGGTCTACCTCAAGGGCGACGTCATCGTCCTGTCGCTCGTCCGAACCCAGTCCGAGGTCGGCCTCTACGGCGCTTCCTACAAGATACTCGACGTGATCACGGTCGTGCCGACGATCTTCATGGGGCTGGTGATGCCCGTCCTGGCCGCGTCCTGGTCCGGCGGACAGCGGGCCGAATTCGTCCGGCGGCTCGGCCGAGCCTTCGATTTCGTGTCGCTCCTGGCCCTGCCGCTCATGGTCGGCACCTTCGCCGTGGCCGCGGACCTGATGGCCTTCATCGCCGGACCGGAGTTCGCCGCGGCCGGACGGTTCCTGCGGATCCTGATGCTGGCCGGGGGCATGGTCTTCTGGAGCGCGCTCTTCGGCCACACGGTCGTCGCCATGGGCCTCCAGCGCCGGATGATCTGGGGCTACGCGGCCGACGCCGTGCTGTCGCTCGTCCTCTACCTGGTCTTCATCCCCCGCTACGGCGCCGTCGCCGCGTCCTGGGTGACGTTCTTCTCCGAGACCTTCATGGCCGCCGCCACGGCCGGGGTCGTGCTCACCGCCGTCCGCGCCCTGCCGCCGGCCAAGACCTTCCTGCGCGCCGCGGCCGCGAGCCTGGCGATGCTCGCCGTCATCTGGCTGCTCGGCCCGGTCCACGTGCTGGTCCGCGTGGCCGCCGGCATCGCGTCCTACGGCGCCTTCCTGTACCTGTTCGGCGGCATCTCCAAAGAAACCCTGTCGGCGCTCCGCCGGACCGCCGAAACTCCGGTATGACCACCGCCGCCTTGGCCATCCTGCTCACCGCCGTCGCCGTCCTGTTCCTGGGACTCTGCTTCGTGAACCGGGCGACGGCCGCGGCCGTCTTCGCGGCGCTGCTGCCGGCCTACCTCTTCCGGTTCTCGATCCCGCTGCCGCTCCTGGCACCCGGACTGCCGGAACTGCCGACGACGCTGCTGGAGGTCCTGTTCCTGGAGTTGTTCGCGGTCTGGTTCTTCACCGACGGACTCAGAAAAGGCGCCTGGTCAGGACTCGGCCGCTGGGCGGCTCCGATACTGCTGCTGATGCTCGGCGCGACCATCGGGGTCTTCGTCTCGCCCGACCTGCGCGCGGCCTTGGGGCTGTGGCGCGCCTACTTCCTGGAACCGGTCCTGTTCTTCGCCGTCTTCACGTCGGTCATCAGGACGGACGAACAGCGCCGCGGCGTCATCATCGGCCTCGGCGCCTGCCTGTACGCCGTGAGCCTGGCCGCGGTCTACCAGAAACTGACCGGTTTCGGCATTCCCAATCCGCTGTGGGCCGCGGCCGAGACCAGGCGGGTCACCGCGTTCTACGGATACCCCAACGCCATCGGACTGTTCGCCGCGCCGGTGATCGTGCTGCTGGCCGGCTGGGCCGCCGGACTGTTCCTGGCCGGAACCGCCCGCGCCCGGGTCGCCTCGCTGCTGCCGATCATCCTGTCCCTGCTCGGACTGGCCGCCTGCCTCTTCGCCGTTTCGAAGGGCGCCATCATCGGAGCCTTCGCCGGGCTGGCCGTGCTCGGACTGCTCGTGAAAAAACTGCGCGGGCCGACCCTGGCGCTGGTCATCGCCGGCTGCCTGGCGGTGATGCTCTACGCGCCGGCGCTGCGCCTGGCGTCGAGCATCTTCGCCCTGCGCGACCAGTCGGGATCGGTCCGGGCGATCGGCTGGGAGGACACGATCAAGATGCTGGCCGACCATCCGGTCTTCGGCGCCGGCCTGTCCGGCTTCCAGCAGATCGTCGAGCCCTACCACGAGGCCAAGTACATCGAGATCTTCATGTACCCGCATGACATCTTCCTGAACTTCTGGACCGAGACCGGGCTCATCGGCCTGGCCGGGTTCGTCTGGCTGACGATCATGCTGTTCGCCGAGGCGGTTCGGCAGCTGCGGCGGCGCCCGCACGACTGGCTGCCGTCGGCGCTCCTGGCCGCGCTCGTCGCCGTGGTCGTCCACGGCCTGGTGGACGTTCCTTATATGAAGAACGACCTGGCCATGCTGTTCTGGATCCTGGCCGGACTTATCTTCAGCCTCGCCGCCGAGCCTCTCAAGAAGAAAGCCAGGGGTGTGGACGAAAAGGCCAAGGCGTGATAATTTGCGGAAGCAATCTTTCAAATTTTCCCGGAGCGGAGAGGTGCCTGAGCGGTCGAAAGGGACGGTCTCGAAAACCGTTGTACCCGCAAGGGTACCGTGAGTTCGAATCTCACCCTCTCCGCTCTGGGAAAATTTTTATAACTAGGTGCCTGAGCGGGCGCGATGCAAACACTGCGAGCATCGCGCGGGCGCCTTCGGGCGCCCGGGGTTCGGCGAGCCACTCAAAAATTTGGCGAGCCGAACAAAGGGACGGTCTCGAAAACCGTTGTACCCGCAAGGGGTCGCGAAGCGAGCCGGTGAGCTACGCGACGGGCGGCATCGGCCGCCCGGGGTTTCGCGAACGAATCAAATTCTGCGTGAGCGAAACCGTGAGTTCGAATCACTCGCCGCTTGCCGGCTCGCGGCCCACCCTCTCCGC
>JBAIWZ010000137.1:0-4804 GCA_037916955.1 Acutalibacteraceae bacterium
GGTCTTGCCGTCGTCGAGAAGCGGCACCGTCCTTTCCGCGGCCGGCGCCCCGTCTAACGACACCGTCACCCCGGGGGCGGCGGCCGTCCGGTCGACCGCGTACCTGATGTCATAGACCGAGGTCTTGTGGACGTACTTCACCCTCGCTTCGTTCCAGGCCGACGGCAGGGCCGGCGCGAAAGACATGTTCCTTCCGGCGATCCTGATGCCGAGCAGGTGCTCGACGACGGTCCGGTACAGCGAGCCCGCCGAGGCCGTGTACCAGGTCCAGCCGGCGCGGCCGGGATAGGTGGGAGCCGAGTAGACGTCCGCCGCGACGGCGTACGGCTCGCCGCGGTAGACCAGCGCCTTTTCAAGATTGTCGCTGCGCCGCAGCGGATTGACCGCGTCGATGACCTGCAGTCCGGCGTCCGCGTCGCCGACGATGAACAGCGCCCGCGCCAGCCAGAGGGCCGCGTGATTGTATTGGCCGGCGTTCTCCCGGACGCCCGGCGGATAATCGGACAGCGTGCCCAGGTCGAGCAATTCCGGATCGGACGGCGGCCAGGCCAGCGGCACGTGGCCGTCCCAGATGCGGAACTCGCGTTTGGCCGACTCGAGGGCCGTCTCGGTGCGCGGCGTCCGGCCCAGCGCGAAGACGGACCAGGATTGGCTGATGGAATCGATCCGCCAGGTCTTGCCCGCCTGCGTTCCGACCGGAACGCCGGCGTCGGTGTAGGCCCGGCGATACCAGGCGCCGTCCCAGCCGGCGGTCTCGATCGCCTCCAAGTAACGATCGGCCTCGGCGCGATAACGGGCGGCCCGGTCGGCGTCGCCCCGTCCGGACGCCAGGCCGGCCATCGCCCGAAGGACGACGACGGTGAACCAGGCCAGCCAGACGCTTTCGCCCCGGCCCTCCGACCCGACGCGATTCATGCCGTCGTTCCAGTCGGCCGCGCCGATGAGGGGCAGGCCGTGCGCCCCGTAGGTCAGGCCTTTTTCGACGGCGCGCACGCAGTGGTCGTAAAGCGATCCCTTTTCCGCCGACGCCGAGAACGACCGGACGATGCTGCGCCGCTCCAGGTCGGGCACCTCGCCCTCGAGGTACGGGACCTCCTCGTCCAGGAAAGCCGACTCGCCGGTGAATTCGACGTAGGCGGCGACGGCGTAAGGCAGCCAGAGATGCGGATCGGAGAGCAGGGTGCGCGCCCCGAAGTCGTTGTGCGGATGCCACCAGGAGAGAGCGTCGCCTTCCCGGAACTGGTGGGCCGCGCAGGTCAGGATGTGGGAGCGGACGAAGCCCGGATCGTGCCAGAGCAGCGCCAGCGTGTCCTGAAGCTGGTCGCGGAAACCGTAGGCGCCGCTGATCTGGAAGAAGCCGGCGCGGCCGTACAGCCGGGAGGCCGCGTTCTGATAAGGAAGGAAACGGTTGCAGAGCAGGGTCAGTTTCGGATCGGGCAGCTCGAAGGTCAGCTTAGGGAACGACCGCCAGAATCCGGCCGTCTGCGCCAGCGTCTCGGACGCGCTGTCCGGCCGGCAGAGGTTGCCGATGAGGTAATCCAGGCTGGACGCCGACCCGGCCTCGCCGATGAAGAAGACCGCGGACCGCTCTTCGCCGGGGGCGACCGTCAGCTTCTTGGATAACGCCGCCGCCGGTTCGCCGTCGGGCGTCAGCCGCGATGACAGCTTCCGGGCGGCCAGGCCCGCCGGCGCGGCGATGCCGCCGAACCGGCCGATGAACTCCTCCTTGCTGACCGTGAATCCGTCCGCGCCTCCGATCACTCCCAGGAAGACGCGGCTCTCCTTGAACGTGTTGCGGTAGGCGTTCCGGACGACGAGGGTGCTGCCGTCGCGCAGGCTGAACGCCAGATGCTTCTTGGTCTCGTGCGGGAAACTACCGAGCAGCAGTTCGAAATAACCGTAGAACGTCAGCGACCGGCCCTCGCCGCCGTCGTTCTTCACCGACAACTCGCAGTACTTGACCGGCGCGCTCGGCGCCACGTGCATGGTCAGGGTGATCAGCAGTCCTCCCTGGTGGGTCAGGTAACGCGTGTATCCCTGGCCGTGGCGGATCTCGTAGCGGGCGCGGGCGTCGCCGGCGGCCGGCAGCGGGCTGAAATGCCGGCCGGTCGCGTCGTCTCGGACGTAGAAAGCCTCGCCCGAATCCGTCACCGCCGGATCGCTGAACGCCCTGGTCAGCTTGTTGTCGCGGCTGTTCCGCGACCAGGAAAAGACCGCGCCGCGGTCGGTGGCCAGGAATCCGAACTGCTTGTTGGCGACGATGTTCGACCAGGGCGCGGCGGGGGACGCACCGGGTTCCGGAGTGATGACGTAATCGCCGGTCTCGGGCTCGTAGCCGCCGATGCCGTTCCAGTGCTCCAACCGCTTCGGGCCGGTCCGCTGCCAGTTCGCGGAGACGGCGTCGAGTTCGCCTGAACCGACCGGGTCGGCGGCGGGCGCCGGCGCGTTCCTGGCCACCCGGGTCCGTCCCAGCGTGCGCACCTGGTCGGACAGCGAGCCCTGGCCGGCGACGATCCGCACCGTCGCCGCGGCGTGCAGGCTGGACGCCTCCCGGACGTCCAGTTCCTCGCCGCGGAGACAATGGACGGCGCAGTCCCGGGATTGGCCGGCTTCGCCGTGGACGCGCAGCAGGAAATCGATCTCGTCCTGGAGCGTCTTCAGGTAGCCGCCGCGGTGTTCGTTGAAGATGATGATGTCGGCCTCGATCTTCTTGAAGCTGAAATACAGATGGCAGGCGAGCATCTGGCGGACCAGGGGCAGGTCGGACAGCCTGAAGACGGACAGCAGCAGGATGGGCCGGACGCCCGAGATGCCGCAGCGCCAGAGGACGTCGACGAGCGGCGGCGAATCTTCGCGCGGCACGTGGCCGGCGAAATCCTTGCGCGCCGCCAGGAGCGAGGCCAGACGCCCGAAGGTGTCGGCCTGCGACGGCGTGACCCCGAGGCGGACCAGCGCCGCCGATCCCTCGTGCCCGGCGCCGGCCAGGAGCCGGCGGACGGCGTGGTATTTCTGGTAGGGCCGCAGCGCCTCCGCGACGGCTTCCCGGGACTCGCCGGCGGCGGCGACCAGGGCGATCCGCCGGGTCTCGCCCGGGCGCAGCGTCAGCGACGAAACGAAACCGAAGGCCGGATCGAGAGTGTGACGGGGCAGGCCGGCCTGGGAGCGGCCGGGGTCCTTCATGATCGGCGGGGCGGCGCGGTCGATGACCGGGCCGTAGAATTCGCTCCGGTCGCGGGTCAGCCTCAACTCCTCCGGCTTCCCCTCCTGGTCCGCGACCAGGAAGCCCGCCGCCACCGGACGGTCGCCGTTGCGAGGGTCCGTCCGCGAGAAAAGCAGGCCGCGGCCGTCGAAGGCGGCGTCCGACGCCACGAACAGGTGTTCGTAATTCTGGTGCGTCAGCTCGTCGAAGGGGCGTGCCAAGGCGACCTCGGCGCAGGCGCCGACCGTGAGCCGTGCCGTCGCGGCGCGATGGTTGGTCAGCGTCAGTTCGCGGACCTCGACCGGCGCGCGGGGATCGACGCTCACGGCGAGACTGGCGGAGATGCCGTCCTGTTTTTTCTCGTAGGTCGCGACCTGTTCGCCGAACGAGACGCTCGACTTCTCCCCGACCGTCCGGGTCGGCATGAAGGCGGGCGACCACAGCGACCCCCGATCGCGGTCGAAGACGTAGTGGAACGTGCCGCGCGCCTCGGCGGCCGTGTCGTCGTTCTGGCGCGTGACGGCGACGTCGTCATAACGGCTGTCGCCGGCTCCGGAGCTCGAGAGCGCGACGCGATACCGTCCGTTGGAGATGAAATGCCAGTCGGCCTCCCGCGCGCGCACCGAAACGTAGCGCCGAGGCGCTTCGTAGATCCCGGACGGCTGGCGCTCGACGACGGGCCGGGCGCGCGCCGGCTTGCGGAGCGGTTCGACCGGCGGGACGTCCGGCATCTTCTCCTCGAACAGCTGGGTGACGACCTTCATCTCCGGCTGGGCCGCGATCATGCGATGCACCCAGCCGCCTCCGACCGCGTTGGCGATCGAGGACATGATGAAGCCCTGGTGGTGGGCGTAATAGATCCGGGCCGGGACGCCCGCCGCCTCCTGCCCCGTGCTGTAAGCCGTGTAATCCATGGCATCGTAGAAGCCGAACCGGCCCGACACGCCGGCCCGGTCGAGCCGGCGCAGGTTGGCGACCGCGAGACGGGGCGCGATCTGCAGGGCCAGGGCCGTGGTGTACGGGGCGACCACGACCGAGTCGGATAGATTGCGCTTGAAACCGAGCGACGGCTCGCCGAACGCCTGGTAATGGTAATTCTCGCTCGCGTCCATCGTGGCCGAGGCGGATTCGCCCAT
This sequence comes from Acutalibacteraceae bacterium, assembly GCA_037916955.1. Lineage (GTDB taxonomy): Bacteria > Patescibacteriota > Patescibacteriia > SG8-24 > SG8-24 > JBAIWZ01. The sequence continues at coordinate 4,336 of JBAIWZ010000137.1, forward strand.
GCCCCAGGGGATGCCGAGCCGGCGGGCGAAGTGACGGTGGGCTGAAACCGCCCGCTGGGCGGCGATGCCCCAGAAACTCTCGTTCGAGATGTCGAAATAGATCAGGGTGCCGAGGTATTCGAAAAGCGAACCGGCCCAGGACACCGGGGTCGAGGCGTGCGCCGAGCTGTGGACCAGCTTGCGCCCCAGGTAGGCCCAGTGCTCCTTCGGGGCCTGACGCTTGGAGATGGCCACGATGCTGACCGAATTGGCCTCCGAGGCGAACAGGTCGTAGAAGATGTCGTCGAAATAATCCCGCGACGCGTTGTAGCCCATGTGGAACAGTCCCCGCTCCTCGTTATAAAGGAAGGAGAATTCCATCTCGTCGTAGAACCGCCGGGCGGTCGCGGCGGCGGCGAACAGCTGGTCGCGGATCTCGCGCGACCGGGCCTCCGCGCCGGCCAGGCGCGCCAGTATCTCGTCCTGCCAG
>JBAIWZ010000138.1:0-13095 GCA_037916955.1 Acutalibacteraceae bacterium
CCTTGCGCTGTCGCAGGGGCTCACTCGGTTTTTCCGCTCGCCCCTGCTGTCGCGCAAGGGCCGCTCGCCTTCACGCCGCCTTCGGCGACGTGACTTTTACATTTCGAATGATCAAACGTTCCTGAATCTCTTCGCGAACCGATAGAGATTATACCAAAAGGGGTTATTCGGCAACTCCCAGGCTCCGGAATAGCTTTCGCGGCGGCCCCCGAAACCGGTCTTGAACCGGGTGATCCCGGCCCAGGGATGCTCCGGGTCGTCGGTCGGCGCCACTCCCCAGAAATCGTACATCGCGAAGCCGCGGCGTTTGGCTTCCTGGATCAGCGACCAGTGCAGCAGGAACGGCGCCATGACGCTCCTCTTGGCCGCCGACGAAGCGCCGTGCAGATACGTCATCTTGCCGCCGAACTCGGCGACGATGGCCGCGGCGACGGCCTCGCCCTCGTGCAGGGCGAACACCAGCCGGACCTTCAGACCGGCCGCCGTCCTTTTGCGCGGCGACAGTTCGTCGAGCATCTTCTGATAGTAACTGAAGGGGTGGGTGTGGAATTGGTCGCGCGACGACGTCTCGGCCAGAAGATGCCAGAACAGTTCGACGTCGTGCTTGAACAGATGGGCGTTGTCGTATTCCGCCTCGTGGATCGTCACGCCGTGGCGCTGGGCGACGCGGATGTTGTAGCGGGTCTTGGGATGCATCGCCTCCAGGAGCTCGTCCTCGCCCTTGTCCAGGTCGACGATCAGGGTGTCCGCCGGCTGGACGGACTTGGCGAAGCGGAAGCCGAAGGCGCCGATCTCGTTCGGCGCGATGATGTCGCCGGCCTGCAGGAAAGGGAATTCGACGCGGGCGAACAGGCAGTGCTGCCGGCCGAGCGTTTCCCTTAGGGCGCCGACGAAGGTCTCGAAGCGGCCCAGGGTGTCGCCGTCAGGGCCGCGGCGGATGACCGGCCCGCGCGGCACGTAGGCGTAGCGCTGGCCGAGCGGCAGGTCATGGACGATCAGCAGGAACTGCACCTGGGTGTCCTCGTGCCTTTCCGCGCCACCCTCGACCGACGGCGTGTCGATGCGGAACCGGTAAGCCGTCCGGCCGACCGCCTCCATGAACCGCGACCAGCCCCAGGACTGCAAAAATCCGCCGCCGTTGCGGATGACGAAATCGTCCCAGAGTTCCTCGTTGGTGGCGACGTGGGTGATCATGTTCTTCGGCCGCGGCGCCCGGCGGGCGGCGGGTCCTAGCGCCCGAGCTCGCGCAGGGCGGCGCGCAGCCGGGCTTTGACGTCGGTTTCCCGGGCCGGGACCTTGGACAGCGCGTCGCGCGCCTGGTCGCGCGCGTAGCCGAGCTTGACCAGCGCGGCCACTACCTCGTCCTCGGCCGGCGCGGCTTCCGGTTCGACCAGCTTTCCCTTGAGTTCCAGCACGATCTTCTGGGCGGTCTTCTTGCCGACGCGCGGCACGCGCGACAGCAGGTCGACGTCGCCGGCGTCGATCGACCGTTCGATCTCCTTCACGGACCCCAGGGCCAGCACGTTCAAGGCCATCCGCGGCCCGACGCCGGAAACGGCCAGCAGCTTGTCGAACATGGCGAGCGACGGCTGATCGGGGAATCCGTAGATCTCGCGCGCGTCGTCGCGCAGATACTCGTGGGTCCACAATTTCACGCTCTCCCCGACCTTGATCCGATCCAGCTCCGGGACGGACATGAAGACGCAGTAGCCGACGCCGCCGGTCTCGACGACCGCGTAGTCCTTTCCTTTATAAGCCGCCTTGCCGGTCAGGGTGATGATCATAGTCGAACCTTGGCGATGCCGAGCCAGATCTTCTCGCCGTCCAGCTCGAGTTCGCGTTCCTGAATGGCGGCGGCGCGGCCCGCGGCCAGCTTGTCGGCCAGCACGTCGCGGCGGACCTGGTCGCCCGACTCGGCGATCACCTGCTTCCAGAAATCGCTCGCGGTGTCGAAGTGCAGGGCGATGCCGTCCTTGACGGTGAGCCCGGCCGCCTTGCGAAGGTCGTTGATGTTGCGGACGAGTTCGCGCGCCGCGCCCTTGCGCTTCAGCTCCGGGGTGATGACCGTGTCCAGCTCGACGCCGCCGTCCTTGACCTCGGCGGCCTTGGTCCACTCGGTGAGTTCCACGTTGAGCTCCTCGGAAACGACGTCGCGCATCCAATCCTCGAACTGCTCGACCGAGCGGACGGTCGCCTTGGCCAGCGCCTGACGGACCGGAATGCCGGCCGCGGCGCGCTTCTCCAGGCCGACCGACGAGGCCCAGCGGACCGACTCCATGGCGTCGTGCAGACGGCGATCGTGGGCGAACGACGGGACCGGCCAGTCGTCCAGATGCACGGATTCGGCCGGACCGCCGACCTCGCGGTAAAGCGCCTCGGCCAGGAAAGGCGTGAACGGGGCCATGACCCGGGACAGGGTCAGGAGGGCGTGGCCAAGCGTGGCCACCGCCTCGCTCTTCTCCTCTTCGGTACCGGCCTTGAACCGGTCGCGGCTGCGGCGCAGGTACCAGGTGGACAGGTCGTTGACGAACGAACCGAGGCGGCGGGCGGCGTCCACGACCTCGTAACGCTCCAGGTTGCCGGTGACGACCTCATCCAGGGCGGCGAGCTCCGAGAGCAGCCAGCGGTCGAGCATGTTCTTCGGCTCGGCCGGCGCCGCCGGGGCCTCGGGCCGGTCGCCCGCGTACATCTTGTAGAAGGTCAGGACGTTCCAGACGATCAGGAAGACCTTCTTGGTGGCCTCGTCCAGGCTCTTCTCGTCGAAGAGCTTCGGCTCGCCCGGCTGGTTGACGGTGAAGAAATGGTAGCGGATCGCGTCCGCGCCGTACTTGGCGATCATCTCCCAGGGGTCGACGACGTTGCCCTTCGACTTGGACATCTTCAGGCCCTTGGCGTCGAGCACGTGGCCGAGGCAGATGACGTTCTTGTAGGGCGGCGTGTCGTAGCCGAGCGCGGTCGAAACGGCGAGCAGGGTGTAGAACCAGCCGCGGGTCTGGTCGATCGCCTCGGAGATGTAGTCGGCGGGGAAGTTCCGCCGGCCGTCGATGCGCTCCTTGTTCTCGAAGGGGTAGTGCCACTGGGCGAACGGCATGGCGCCGGAATCGAACCAGCAGTCGAGCACGTCGCTCGCGCGCTTCATGTCGCCGCCGCAGGCCGGGCAGCGCAGGACGATCTCGTCGACGAACGGCCGGTGCGGATCGACGTGCCCCATCTCGTCGCGCGGCGAATTGGCGAACTCGAACCGGTGGTACTGGCCGACGCCGTTATAGGTGAAGTCCAGGGCCTGGCCGTCGGTGATCCCCGCGAAGCCGGTCTCCATCAGCCAGAGCGGGTCGCCGTGGCTGATGACCAGGATGTTCTTGCCGCTGTAGAGGCGCTCCAGTTCCTTGACGAACGCGACCATCCGGCGGCGGGCGTCATAGAGCGACTCCCCGCCTTCGACCGGCCGGCCGAAGCGTTCCAGGCGGTCGTCGAAGTAGGCGTGGTACTCGTCCTGGGTCTTGCCGTTGTAGGCGCCGAGGTCGAGCTCGCGCAGCCGCGCGTCGTAGGTCACGGGCAGTCCGAGTTCGGCGCTGATCATCTCCGCCGTCTCCTTGGTCCGGAGCACGTCGGAACTGAAGATCAGGTCGATCTTCTCTTTCTTCAGCCGGGCGGCGGCTTCCTTGACCTGGGTCCGGCCCTTGGCGGTCAGGCGCCACTCCTTCTTTTCCGGCCAGGAACTGACGACCGAAGCGACGTTGTTCTCGGCCTCGCCGTGGCGCTGGAGGAAATACTTGTTGCGGGGCCGGGCCAGCTCGTCGAGCTCGGCGAAGCCGCCGACCACCGTGCGGGTGTCGCAGGAAACGCACCGCCAGACCGGCAGGGGCGTGCCCCAATACCGTTCGCGCGACAGGGCCCAGTCCTTGACCTCGCGCAGCCACTCGCCGAAGCGTCCGTCGCGGATGTGCGCCGGCACCCAATTTATGGCTTGGTTGTGCTCCAAAAGCTGGGCGCGCAGCTCCGACATCCGGATGTACCAGGAGTCCTTGGCGTAATACAGCAGCGGCGTGCCGCAGCGCCAGCAGAACGGATAAGCGTGGCGGTAAACGGCGCTCTTATATAAGAGACCGCGCGAGTGCAGGTCGGCCTTCACGTCCTCGTCGGCCTTCTTGATGAATTTTCCCTTGCCCGGGACCTCGGCCGTGACCATGCCGGTCGGATCGACGGTCAGAAGGGTCGGCAGTTTTTCGGCGTCACCGAGCCGCGCGTCATCCTCGCCGAAAGCTGGAGCGATATGCACGATGCCGGTGCCGTCGGCCGTCGATACGAAGTCGGCCGTGTAGACCTTGTAGGCATTCTGCGTCCGGCCGGCGTTGATGCCGCCCTCGTAGGCTGACAGGTCGTCGTAAAGCGGCCGGTAAGCCGTGCCGCGGAGTTCGGTGCCCGTCTTCTCGCCGAGGATCTCGTACTCGCCGTCGAGCGCGCCGAGCAGGGCGCGGGCCAGGATCAGCCGTTCGCCGGTATCCTTCATCTTCACCTCGGCATAAGCGACTTCGGCGCCGACGGCCAGGGCGACGTTGCCCGGCAGGGTCCAGGGCGTCGTGGTCCAGACCAGGAAATAACGTTTTTCCTTATCGTCGATCGGGAACTTCACGTAGATCGACTGGTCGTCGACGTCCTTGTAGCCCTGGGCCAGCTCGTGCGACGACAGCGACGTGACGCAGCGCGGACAGTGCGGCGTGACGCGATAACCCTGATAGAGCAGGCCCTTGGCGTCTATCTGCTTCAGTATCCACCACAGCGACTCCACGTAGTCGTTGGCGTAGGTGATGTAGGGATTTTCCAGGTCGACCCAGAACGCCGTGCGGCGGGTCATCTTCTCCCAGACGTCCAGATATTTCCAGACGCTCTCCTTGCATTTGGCGTTGAACTTCGCGATGCCGTATTCCTCGATGTCGCGCTTCTTGGTGAAGCCGAGCTGTTTCTCGACCTCGAGTTCGACCGGCAGTCCGTGCGTGTCCCAGCCGGCCTTGCGGTCGATGTGGTAGCCCTGCATCGTGCGGAAGCGCAGGATGACGTCCTTGAACGACCTGGCCAGCACATGGTGGATGCCCGGCTTGCCGTTGGCCGTCGGCGGCCCTTCGAAAAAGACGAAACTGCCGCGAGGCGATTCCTTGTCCAGGACCTTGCGGAAGATCTTCTTCTCTTCCCACATCTTCAGTTGTTCTTCTTCTATCGACGGGAGATGGAATTTCGCCATATGAAGCCAATTGTAAGCCGCCGGACCTGAAATGTAAACCCGGGAAGGCGCGCCGGCCCGATGACGACCCGCCTTAAAAATGGTAAAATTGTTATAGGCGCCGCAACCGCCATTATATATGAAGGTGAATAAGCCCGTCATCTGCCTGGGGACCGACCACGCCGGTTTTCGCCTTAAGGAGGCGGTCAAGGCTTATCTGCGGCGCGCCGGCTACGAGGTGAAGGATCTCGGCGCTTATGCCGAGGGCACGCCGGACGATTATCCGGACTTCATCCTGCCGGCGGCCGAGGCCGTGGCCAAAGCGCGCGGACGCGCCATGGGGATCGTCTTCGGCGGCAGCGGCCTCGGCGAATGCATCGCCGCGAACAAGGTCCCCGGCATCCGGGCCGTCGCGGCCTACGATACCTACACGGCGAAGATGTCCCGCCGCCACAATGACGCGAACGTGCTCTGCCTGGGCGAACGGACGGCGCCGGGGCGGGCCGGGTCGGCGAAACGACTGATCAAAAATTGGCTGACAACGCGCTTCTCCGGCGAGGTCCGGCATGTCCGCCGGCTGAAGAAGATCGCCGCCTACGAAAAGAACGGGCGGCGGCGCTGAAAAGACTATGGTCAAGATAGTTCCGGCCGTCCTGGCCGAGAGCGAACTCGAATTCAAGGAGAAGCTCGACCGCGTGCGGCCGCTGGGCACGATGGTCCAGATCGACATTTGCGACGGCTCTTTCGTCGACAACACGACCTGGGCGCCGCCGGAACGGATGGAAGAGCTGCTCGCCGGCCTGCCGTTCGAAGCGCACCTGATGGTCGCCAACCCGGAGCACGCCGTCGGCGTCTGGCTGGCCGCCGGCGCGGCGCGCGTCTTCTTCCATATCGAAGCGACCGAGCGCGAGGACCTGATCCTGGACGCGGCCGAGGCCGACGGCAACGGCGGCAAGGTCGGCGTCGCCATCAATCCCGACACGCCGATCTCGCGGCTGACCCACATCATCGACAAACTCCGCTTCGTGCTGGTCATGGGCGTCACCCCGGGCCACGGCGGACAGAAGCTTCAGGAGATCGCGGCGGACAAGGTCGCGGCGCTGAAACGGCTGCGGCCGTCGCTCATCGTTTCGGTCGACGGCGGCGTCAACGCCGACAGCGCCGCCATGCTCGTCCGCGCCGGGGCCGACATCCTGGTCGTGGGCAGCGCCCTGACCGGCGATCTCGATCCTCAGTTGGCGTATGCCCGGATCAAAGATGCCATCCAAGACGAATAATTAACGCGTGCTGACGCGAGCTTGCATATGAAAAATCACAATTACAATCTGGTCAAAATGCTTTTGACCAAGCTGGACGACAGCTGGCGGGTCGAGCGGCATTACGCCGGCGACGCCGAAAAAAGCGGCTGTAAACAGTGCCAGGCCATCCTGAAGAAGATCATGGACGACGACGCCAAACATGTCGCCATGTTGCGCGAGGAACTCGCCCGGCACATCCAGGGAAAAACATTCGAATAACCCCGCGACTGTGACCATCAAAGAAGAACTGGCGCGGGTCGTCAAAGGCGAGGTCGCCGACGACGCCGCGTCCATTTCGGCGCATGCTCATGACGCCAGCCTGTTCAGTCTCACGCCCAAGGCCGTCGTCTATCCCCGCGACGCCGCGGACGTCGAGCGGCTGGTGGCCTTCGTCGGCGCCCACCCCGAGCGCAAACTGAGCCTGACGCCGCGCTGCGGCGGCACGGACATGACCGGCGGCGCCATCGGCGAGTCGATCATCGTCGATTTCCAAAAACACCTGAACCGGCTCAAGGAGATCGGCGACGGCTACGCGGTGACCGAACCGGGCGTCTTCTACCGGGACTTCGAGAAAGAAACGCTGAAGCACGGCCTGCTCCTGCCGTCATTCCCGGCCTCGCGGGAGATCTGCACGGTCGGCGGCATGGCAGCCAACAATTCCGGCGGCGAAAAGTCGCTGCGCTACGGCAAGACGGAAAATTTCGTCGAGTCGCTGAAGGCGGTGCTGAGCGACGGTCGCGAATACGAATTCGGCCCGCTGGACAAGGCGGCCCTGGAACGGAAGATGGACCAGGACGATTTCGAGGGCCGCGTGTACCGCGAGACGCACCATTTGATCGAATCCCACTACGACGTCATCAAGGCGGCCAAACCGGACGTGTCCAAGAATTCGGCCGGCTATTACCTCTGGAACGTCTGGGACCGGAAGACCTTCGACCTGACCAAGCTCCTGGTCGGCTCCCAGGGGACGCTCGGCCTGATCACCGAGATCCGCTATCGCCTGGTCCATCCGGAGTCGCACTCGAAGCTGCTGGTCATCATGCTCAAGAACCTCGATCCCCTGCCCCAGATCATCAACATCCTGCTCAAGCACCACCCCGAGAGCTTCGAATCGTACGACGAATACACGATGAAGTTCGCGATGCGTTATTCCCGCGACTTCATGAAGCAGCTCGGCGCCGGCGCGATCTCGCTGGCCCTGCAGTTCCTGCCCGAGGTCCGGATGATCCTGCTGCACGGCTTCCCGAAACTCATCATGCTGGCGGAATTCACCGGCGATACGGAGGCCGAGGTCGACCGGAAGATCGCGTCCGCGCAAGCGGCGGTCGCGCCGCTCCACCTGGCGGCCTGGCCGACCAGGACCGAGCGCGAGGCCCGCAAGTACTGGACCATCCGGCGCGAAAGCTTCAACCTGCTGCGCAAGCACGTGCACGGCAAGACCGCCTCGCCTTTCATCGACGACCTGATCGTCCGTCCGGAAAAGCTGCCGAAGTTCCTTCCGGAACTGTACCGCATTCTCGACGACTACCACCTGACCCTGACCATCGTCGGCCACGTCGGCGACGGCAATTTCCATATCATCCCGCTCATGGACCTGACGCGCCCGGACGTCGCCGACGTCATCCGCCATCTTTCGAAGCGCGTCTACGACCTGGTCTTCCGGTACGGCGGCTCCATGACCGGCGAACACAACGACGGCCTGGTGCGCAGCCCGTATCTGGAAATGATGTACGGCGAGAAGATCTACAAGCTGTTCGAACAGGTCAAGAAGATATTCGACCCCCGGGACATCTTCAACCCGGGCAAGAAGGTCGGGGCCAGCATGGACTACGCCCTGAAACACCTGAAAAATAAGTGACCGCGCGCGGCACGGCCGGATCCGCCGCGTCCGCAAAATGGTATAATTAAAGCGACAGCCACCGACCCCAACCGGCTATGAGCCATATTCACGACCAAGAAGTCGAAAAACTCGAACTAGTCGCCAACCAGATCCGCCAGGACATCATCGCCATGCTGGTGGAGGCTGGTTCCGGCCATTCCGCCGGCCCGCTCGGCATGGCCGATGTTTTCACGGCCCTCTACTTTCACGTGCTCCATCACGACCCCAAGGATCCGGACTGGCCGGAACGCGACCGGCTGATCCTGTCCAACGGCCACATCTGCCCGGTGCGCTACGCGGCCATGGCCCGGGCCGGCTATTTCCCGCCGGAGGAGCTCAAAACGCTGCGCAAATTCGGCACGCGGCTGCAGGGGCACCCGGAACGGCGCCGCCTGCCGGGCTCGGAAACGACCTCGGGCCCGCTTGGCGCGGGACTCGCGCAGGCGACCGGACTGGCTTTGGCCGCCCGCATGGACGATGCCAAATGGCGGACCTACTGCGTCACGAGCGACGGAGAACACGAGGCCGGCCTGCACTGGGAAGCGGTCCTCTTCGCCGGCAAGAACAAACTCAACAACCTGACCTGCATCGTCGACCGCAATAACATCCAGATCGACGGCCAGACCGAGAACATCATGCCGCTCGAACCGCTGCGGGCCAAATACGAAGCTTTCAACTGGCACGTCATCGAGATCGACGGCAACGACATCCGCCAGGTGGTCGAGGCGACCAACGAAGCCAAGGCGATCTACGAGAAGCCGACGGTCATCATCGCCCACACCATTCCCGGCCGGGGCGTCTCCTTCATGGAGGGCAAATTCGAGTGGCACGGGCTGCCGCCGAAGCCGGCCGAAGCCGAGGAGGCGCTGAGGCAGCTGCGCACGCTCGGCGGCAAGATCACTTCCGAACACCAATGATATGCTGAACCCAGAGATGAAACTGGCCGCCGGACTGACCGACCCCGCGGCGCTGGCCCAGCGCCCGACCCGCGACGGTTTCGGGGAGGGCTTGGTGGAAGCGGCGAAGAGGAACCCGGCGATCGTCGGCCTCTGCGCCGACCTCACCGAATCGACGCGGATGCTGCCCTTCAAGAAGGCCTTCCCCGAGCGATTCATCCAGATGGGCGTGCATGAGCAGCTGCTCACGGCCCTCGCCGCCGGCATGGCGCTCGGGGGCAAGGTGCCGTTCATCGCCTCCTACGCCATGTTCTGCCCGGGCCGCTCCTGGGAGCAGGTGCGCACGAACATCTGCCTGAACGGCGTCAACGTCAAGATCGCCGGGGCTCACGCCGGCGTTTCGGTCGGACCGGACGGGGCCACCCACCAGGCCATCGAGGATATCGCCATCACCCGGCCGATACCGAACATGACCGTGGTCGTACCCTGCGACGCGATCCAGACGAAGAAAGCGACCCTGGCCGTGGCCGAGAAGACCGGCCCCTGCTATCTGCGTTTCGGCCGCGAAAAGTCGCCGGTGTTCACGACCGAGGACACGCCGTTCGAGATCGGCCGGGCCCAGGTCTTCCGCGACGGAAAGGATTGCGCGATCGTCGCCTGCGGCATCCTGGTGCACAACGCGCTGCTGGCCGCCGAGGAACTCGCCGGCGAAGGCATCGATTGCCTCGTGCTCAACAATCACACCGTCAAGCCGATGGACGAAGCCGGCGTGACGGCGGCCGCCGAAAAATGCGGCTGCTGCGTAACGGTCGAGGAGCACCAGATCCAGGGCGGCATGGGCTCGCGGGTGGCGGAGATACTGGCCGCCGGACGTCCGACGCCGATCGAATTCGTCGGCGTGAACGACCGCTTCGGCGAATCCGGAGAACCGATGCAGCTGATCGAATATTTCGGCATGGGGGTCGGCAGCATCAAACAAGCCGTCAAACGGGCGATCGCCCGCAAGAAATGAACCCCCGGTCGGCGCCGCCGGGCCGGGCCGCCGCTGACCTGATCGAAACCTTTAGGCGCGAGAATCCTATGTACGACCTTATAACCGTTGGGGACGCCACTTTGGACGTCTTTCTGAACCTCCACGAGGCCAACGTCTTCTGCAACCTCCGCGCCGATACCTGCGAACTTTGCCTTAACTACGCGGAAAAGATACCGGTGGAGAGCGTGACCCAGGTGGCCGGCGCCGGCAATGCCTCGAACGCCGCCGTCGGCGCCAGCCGGCTCGGCCTCAGCGCCGCGATCATCAGCGTCCTGGGCGACGATCTGGTCGCCCGCCAGGTGGTAAAAAAATGGGAGGACGAGGGCGTCAGCCTCGAGTACGTCACTTTCGACCCCAAGCACGCCACCAACTACTCGACCGTCCTGAACTTCCGGGCCGAGCGGACGGAGCTGGTGTTCGCGGAACCGCGCGTCTACGCCTGGCCGGCCAAGCTGCCGAAAGCCGCCTGGATCTATTACACTTCGCTCGGCCGCGGCGGCGAGATCATGCACAAACCGATGGTCCGGTACATCAAAAAGACCGGGGCCAAACTCGCTTTCCAGCCGGACGCCTACCAGCTCCGACTGGGGCTCAAGGAACTGAAGCCGCTCTGCGCCATCGCCGAAGTGCTGATCATGAACCGCGAGGAGGCTCGGCTGCTCGTAGGCACCAAAGCGGCGAAATCCATGAAGGCGGAGCTGCGCGACCTGCGGGCCACGGGCTGCCGGCTCGCCGTGATCACCGACGGCGAGAACGGCAGCTACGTCTACGACGGAAAGACCTTCTATCACATGGGCATCATCGACATGCCGGTGGTCGAGAAGACCGGGGCCGGCGACGCCTTTGCGGTCGCCTTTGTCGCCGCCCTCCAGCACGGCAACGACATCCCCGACGCCATGCGCTGGGGCACCGCCAACTCGGCCTCGGTCATCGGCGCCATCGGCCCCCAAGCCGGCCTGCTGACCCGCAGCGCCCTGCACAAGCTGATCGACCGGTTCCCCGACCTCGGCTACGACAAACTTTAACCGCGTCCGGCTCGCCTGACCGCGCTTCCTATGGCCGACAAAAAGGTTTTCGTCACCCGCCTGATACCCGAAGAGGGCCTGGCGCTCCTCCGCGCCCGCGCCGATGTCGATCTCGCCGTTTTCGGCGAGGACCGGATGATCCGGCGCGATGAACTGCTGGCGGCCGTGCCGGGCTGCGACGCCATCCTCTCCATCCTGACGGAAAAGATCGACACGGAGGTGCTCGACGCGGCCGGTCCGCAGCTGAAGATCGTCTCCAACTACGCCGTGGGCTTCGACAACATCGATCTGAAGGCCGCGGCCGCCCGCAAGGTGCTGGTCACCAACACGCCCGGCGTTCTCACCGAGGCCGTCGCGGAACATACCCTGGGCCTGATGATGGCGGTCAGCCGGCGCATTCCGGAAGCCGAACGCTACCTGCGGTCCGGAAAGTATTCGGGCTGGGGGCCGATGCTCCTGCTGGGAATGGAGCTGCGCGGCAAGACGCTCGGCGTCGTCGGCACCGGCCGCATCGGGTACGCCGTCGCCCTGGCGGCCGCCAAGGGACTGGGCATGAGGATCGCCTACACCGACGTCCGCCGGAACGACGCCCTGGAAAAAGAGACCGGCGCGGCCTACTTCGCGAAGATCGACGACCTGCTGCCGGTCGCGGATGTCGTGACGATCCACGTCCCGCTCCTGCCCGCAACGAAACATCTGATCAACTCCGAACGGCTGGCAAAAATGAAGAAGACGGCCTGCCTCGTCAACACCTCGCGCGGTCCGGTGATCGAGGAGGCCGCCCTCGTCGACGCCCTGAAGCGCGGCGTGATCGGCGGAGCCGGCCTCGACGTGTTCGAGAACGAACCGGGACTGGCGCCCGGCCTGAAAGAACTGGAGAACGCCGTCGTCACCCCGCATATCGCCTCGGCGACCCGCGAAGCCCGCGCGGCCATGGCCAGGCTCGCCGCGCAGGCCATTCTCGACGTCTTCGACGGCAAAACGCCGGAGCATCTCGTCAAAACCTGACCGAACGGGTGAACCGTCCGTTTTGAAAGTCCCGGCCGCCGATTTTAGCGAATTGACGGCTTTTTCGGCCGCCATCGTCAGATGCCCTAAAATCTGCTAAAATTACGTTATTCACACAAAAATATGCTGACCACCAACAAGAAGATACTGGCGGCGGCGGATCGGGGCCGCTACGCCGTCGGAGCGTTCAACATAAATAACCTTGAGGTCCTCCAGGCCATCATCGAAGCCGCGGTCGAAGAGCGGTCCCCCGTGATCATCCAGACCAGCGAGGGCGCGATCGAATATGCCGGCATGGATTACCTGCTGGCCATGATGCGCGTCGCCGCCAAGGCCCCCGTGCCGGTCTCCATGCACCTCGACCACGGAAAGGACCTGCCGCTGATAAAGAAAGCCATCGCCTCCGGCTACACGTCGGTAATGTACGACGGGTCGGTCCTGCCGTTCGAGAAGAACGTCGCCAACACGAAGAAGGTCGTGGCCTGGGCGCGCAAAAAAGGCGTCTCGGTCGAAGCGGAGATCGGCGCCATCAAGGGCGTCGAGGATTTCGTCACCGTGAGCGAGAAGGAAGCCTTCTTCACCCATCCGGAGGAAGCGGCCAGGTTCGCGAAACTGACCGGTTGTGACGCGCTGGCGATCTCCATCGGCACGGCGCACGGCGCTTTCAAGTTCAAGGCGGCGCCGGAACTGGACATCGCCAGGCTCAGGCAGATCGACGCCCTGGTCAAGGTGCCGCTG
>JBAIWZ010000139.1:0-2126 GCA_037916955.1 Acutalibacteraceae bacterium
CTTCTCCTTGCACTTTACGCAGTAGCCAATGACTTCGGCCATAGTGAAACGAGTTAATAATAACTGTTGATATTATAACAAATACCCTTAAATAAGGCTAACCGGTGTCAATAGTCTGGGGCTGCTAGATATTAAAAAATGGCTTGATTCAGCCACATTTACCGCGAATTTATGAACAGCGACCGTCAATTTTCGCTTAAAAATCGTCTGACCAATTTCTGGGCTTCGATAGGCCTTTTTACCCAATGAATTTTGCGGTCCCGCTTGAACCAAGCCACCTGGCGCTTGGCAAAATGACGCGTATCCCGCTTGATCAGGCGCACCGCTTCCTCCAAAGTCGTCTCGCCGCGCAGGAACAGGCCCAGCTGCCGGTGCCCGAGCGCCGTCATGGCCGGAATATTCCAGCCGTAACGCCGGCCCAGCCGCCGCGCTTCGTCCAAAAGACCGCTTTTCACCATTTTATCGACCCGGGCGTCGATCCGGCGGTACATTTCCGGCCGCGGCCGGCGGATGCCGATCTTCAGAACGTCGAATAACGGCTCGCCTTTGCCCTGCAACTCCGAAAAAGGCCGGCCGGCGGCGTGAATGACCTCGAGGGCGCGGCTCGCGTAGCGCCGGTTCTGCGGCGGGATGCGGGCGGCATAGGCCGGATCCTTCCGTTTCAGCTCGGCGTAGAGGCTGGCGGCACTGCGCTTCTCCAATCTCCGTCGGTAGGCCGGGTCAGGAGCGACCGGAGGGATGGTGAAGTTCTCGGTGACGGCGTTGACGTACAGCCCGGTCCCGCCGGCCAGGATCGGCAAATGGCCGCGGCCGGCGATCTGCTCGGCCAGTTTGATGACCAGGTCCTTGAATTCCGCGGCCGTGACCGGCTGGTCGAGGCGGCGGAACGACAACAGGTGGTGCGGGACGCCCCGGGCGACGTAGACGCGGCGGCCGGCCCGCTTCACCCACTTTCCGGGAATGATGTCCGAACCGATGTCCGTGCCGCGATAGAACTGCCGCGAGTCGGCGGAGATGATCTCGCCGCGGAATTTCTTCGCCAGCACGATGGCCAGGTCGGTCTTGCCCGAAGCGGTCGGTCCGAGAATGACGAGGAGTTTCGGCAGTGTTTTTTTCGCGCGTCGCATGTTATTTGTCATTCCCGCGAACGCGGGAATCCAGATCTCAAAACAAATACTATATTGTTCGATCGCTGGATCCCCGCTTGCGCGGGGATGACAGCTATTCTTTGCCGACCAGAGTTCCCGTCAGCATCCATTCCATGGCCTTGTCGACTTTGACGCTGACGATCCGTCCGCGCAGGTCCTCTTTCGTATCGAACCGGACCAGCTTCATCTCGCTCGACATGCCGCCACACCAGCCGTCGCCGCGCGAATCGACCATGACCTCGACCGTCCGGCCGAGGTAGGCCTGGTTCTTGCGGAGCACGGTCTCTTCCATCAGGACCTGCAGCGCGTTCCAGCGGCGCTTCTTCTCGCTCTTCGGCACGTCGTCGGCGAACAGTTTCGCCGCCTGCGTGCCCGAGCGGGTGCTGTACATGGCGTTATAGGAAATGTCGAAGTCGGCGCGGCGATAGAGGTCGAGCGTCTCCTCGAACTGCTCCGGCGTCTCGCCGCAAAAACCGACGATGATGTCCGAACCCAGGGCGATGCCCGGCCGCCGCTCTCGGATCTTGCCGATGATCTCCAGATACTGCTCGCGGGTGTAGCGGCGGTTCATCCGCTTCAGCACCTCGTTGCTGCCGGCCTGGACCGGCAGGTGCAGGAAATTGACCTGCTTGGGCAGGGCCAGGGCGTCGATGACCTCGTCGGTCATGTTCATCGGGTGGGCGCCGGTGTAGTGGACGCGCCTCAACCCGGGCACCTGGTTGACCTCCCAGAGCAAGGCGGCAAAGTCGTTCTTATAGGGGTTTTCAGCGGAAAAAACGCGGTCCGGAGCCTGGTAGGTATTGATCGCCTGCCCCAGCAGCGTGACCTCGACCGCGCCCTTCGCGGCCAGCGCGCTGACCTCGTTGAGAATGTCCTTGGCCGGCCGGTTCCGTTCCAGGCCCCGGGCGTACGGCACCACGCAATAGGTGCAGAATTTCTGGCAGCCGGTCTGCACCGGCACGAAAGCCTGGGCCGCGG
>JBAIWZ010000140.1:0-1744 GCA_037916955.1 Acutalibacteraceae bacterium
GTTCATCATCTCGACGGCGTAGGACGCGCACACGGTGGCGACGTACCGGCACTCCGGATGCCCCGCCGCCAGCATCCCCGCCGTGTTCTTCTTCCAGCGGGTGTGGATGATCCGCTTGACGGAGCCCGGCGGGCTGAAGGTGGTGTTGGCGCCGTAGGGCGTCGAGCCCGAGACCTGGATGTCGGTGTTGGCGTAGGACTCGTTGTCGTAGAGGAGGATGAGCGAGTTGTACTCCTTGTGGGTCAGCGTCGCCGAGATCGCGCTGAGCCCCATGTCAGCCCCGCCGCCGTCGCCGCAGAACGCGATGACGTTGATCGGCTCCGCCTTCATCTTCCCCTTCTTCATGAGGGCCTTGAGCCCCGCCGCCGTACCGAGGGCCGCCGAGCCCGACGAGCCCAGCTGGGTGTGCATCCACGGCACCACCCACGGCGTCGTGTAGTAGGTCGTGTTGGCCACGTACATGCACCCCGTCGAGCCGAGCACGATGGTTCTCGGACCGGCCGCCTTGACCATGAGCGTCATGACCAGGGCCGACTCGCAGCCTTGGCAGGTCCGGTGTCCGGAGGTGAAGTATTCCTCGAGCGTGACCTTCTTGACGCCCTTGAAGGGCTCGAGGATCTGGGTGGCGTTGGTGAAGGTCTCGGCCATGTTATCTCTCCTTACTCGTTCGTCTCGGACGGCGGGGCGGCGGCCCCGCGACGTCCGTCGGGTCGAACGACCATTGTTCTTATTCGCGCACGCCCAGCCAGTGGGTCTTGGCGTCGGACTTCCCGGACTTGGCGGCCGCGTAGCACATGTCCGTCGCTTTGTAGACGTCCTCCAGCGTCACCTCGCGGCCCCCGAGTCCGCAGATGAAGCTCATGAGGGGCGGCCGCTTGTCGGCATTGTAGAGCGCGGCGCGGATCTCGTTGGCGACCACGCCAGAATCGAAGGGCGAGCCGAAGGAGTAGTCGCGGTCGATCACGCCGATGGCGCCGGCGCGCGAGAGCGCCTTGACGAGCCGCTCGGTCGGGAACGGCCGGAACCACCGCGGCCGCACCAGGCCGACCTTCTTGCCTTGGGCGCGCATGTTCCGGATGCCGACCTTGAACGGCAGCGAGATGGTCCCCATGCCCACCAGGATCACGTCGGCGTCCTCGGTCATGTACTCCTCGAGGGTGACCTTCTTGACGCCCTTGAAGGGCTGGAGCACCTGGGTCGCGTTGGTGAAAGCTTCAGCCATGGCTGTCTCTCCCCTTATCCTCGGACGCCGAGCCAGTGGGTCTTGAGATCGGACCTGCCGGCCTTGGCGGCGGCGAAGCACATGTCGGCTGTCTTGTAGACGTCCTCGAGCGTGATCTCGCGTCCGCCGAGCCCCCCGATGAAGGAGAGCAACGGCGGCCGCTTGTCCGCGTTGTACAGGGCGGCGCGGATCTCGTTGGCAACCACGCCCGAGCCGAAGGGCGAGCCGAACGAGTAGTCGCGATCGATGACCCCGATGGCGCCGGCCCGCGACAGCGCCGTGACCATCTTCTCCGTGGGGAATGGCCGGAACCACCGCGGCCGGATCAGCCCCACCTTCTTGCCCTGCGCCCGCATGTTGCGGATCCCGACCTTCAAGGGCAGCGAGATCGTCCCCATGCCCATCAGGATGACATCGGCGTCCGCCGTCATGTACTCCTCGAACCAGGGGCTGTCGGGACCGCGGCCGAAGACCTTCCGGAAGTCGGCGTAGGCCTCCTCGATCACGGTGTAGGCACGGCTC
>JBAIWZ010000141.1:0-6754 GCA_037916955.1 Acutalibacteraceae bacterium
ATACCCGCCTGATCAGCGGGGCGGTCAGCCGGCTGCCCGCCGACTACCGCGCCGTCGTCTCGCTGCGCCACGACGCGGGCTGCACTTTCGAGGAGATCGGCCGGGTCCAGTCGAAGCCGCTCAATACCGTGAAAAGCCAGTACCGCCGCGCCATCCTGGCGCTTCGACGCCTGGTGGCCACCGACACCGCCGAAGCAGCGGCCGGCGCCGAGCAAGGCGAAGAATAGGAAGGGCGCACCAAAAGGCGCCCTTCGGACGTATTAAGGGTATGAAGCCGATCAGCGAACAAGACATTGACGCCCTCATCAGCGGCCCCGGCCAAGTCGACCCGCCGGCCCGCCTTTTAGGCGTCGTGCTGAACCGCATCGATGCCGAAAAGCGCCGCACGGCCCGCTGGCACCTGGCCGTTTCGGCCGGCGCCGGCCTGGTTTCGCTGGCCGCGCTGATCCCGGCCGTCCAGTACCTGGCCCGGGACCTGAACAGTTCGGTCTTCGGTCGGTACCTGTCCCTCCTCCTGTCCGACGGCCGCTATCTGGCCTCGTTCTGGTCGGAGTACGCGCTGTCGCTCGTCGAATCGCTGCCGCTGGTCAGCCTGGCCGCCGTCCTGGCCGCCTGTCTGGCGCTGCTGGCCTCGTTCAAATTCTCAGCAAAATATCTATCCCAATTGCGGCCCGGAGCCGCGCTCGTTTCGTAATCCTATATTATGGACGTTAAAGCGTTCCTGCAGTCCAAGAACTTCAGCCGGATCCTCTGGGGCCTGGGCGTCGCGGTGGCCGTCATCGCGGTCTTTCAGGCCGGAGTGTTCGTCGGTTTCCGCAAGGCGGGATTTTCCTATCGCCTGGGCGACAATTATTACCGCGCCTTCGACGGCGGCCGGCGCGGCGGACCCGTGCCAGGCCTGCGGCCCGGCGAATTTCCCGACGCGCACGGAGCCGCCGGCCGCATCGTCAAGATCGACCCGCCGACCTTCGTCATGGAAGGCGACGACCGCCTGGAACGGATCGTCGTCATGAACGACGACACGGTCATCCGCCGCTTTCGTGACACGATCGCGCCCGGCGATCTCCAACCCGACGATTACGTGGTCGTGATCGGCTCGCCCGACGACCAATCCCGGATCAGCGCCAAGCTGATCCGCGTCCTGCCGCCGCCGGACTTTAACCGCGGGGCCGGCCTGCCCTTCTAGGCATATGATCAAATTCCTCCTCCGTCACAAGTACGCGATGATCGTCCTGCTGATCGCCGCCGCCGGCGGCGGCTATTACTGGTACGCCCGGACGCACCAGGCGCCGACCGCGACCCGCTACCAGATGACCTCCGTCACGAAGGGCACGCTGGTCGTCTCGGTCACCGGCACGGGCCAGGTCTCGGCCCAGAACCAGGTCGACATCAAGTCCCAGGCCTCCGGCAACGTAATTTTCGTCGGCGCCAAGAACGGCGACACGGTCAAGGCCGGACAGGTCTTGGTCCGGATCGACCCGACGGACGCACAGAAGGCCGTCCGCGACGCCCAGACCAGCCTCGAATCGGCGCAGCTCTCGCTCCAGAAGATGCTCGAGCCGCCGGACCCGCTGACCCTGCTCCAGGACCAGAACGCCATCGATCAGGCCAACCAGCAGAAGCAGACGGCGCAGTCCAACCTGGCCAAGGCTTATGACGACGGCTACACCGACGTCGCCAATTCCTTCATCGACCTGCCGACGGTGATGCAGGGGCTCTACGACGTCCTCTACGGCAGCACCGCCTCGCAGGCCAGCCAGTCCAACCTGGATTTCTACGCCGACTCGGTGAAGCAGTACGACATGAGCGTCTACACCTACCGCGACGACGCCGACGCCGCTTACCAGGCGGCCAAGGCCAAGTACGACCATAATTTCGCCGACTACAAATCATCGTCCCGCTACGAGAGCACGGCGCAGATCGAAGCGCTGGTCAACGAGACCTATGACACCGCCCGGAGCGTCGCCGAGGCGATCAAGAGCGCCAGCAACCTGATCCAGTTCTACGAGGACAACCTGACCACCCACAACCTGAAGCCGGTGGCCGTGGCCGACCAGCAGATTACCAGTCTTGGCACCTACACCGGCCAGGCGAACACGCATCTGACGGCTCTTCTCGGCGACCAGCAGACCTTCACGAACAACAAGAACGCCGTTACGAACGCCGATCAGTCCATCCAGGAAACGACGGCGGCCCTGGCCAAACTCCAGGCGGGCGCCGATCCGGTCGACATCCAGGCCCAGAAACTGAGCATCCAGCAGAAGCAGAACGCCCTGCAGGACGCCAGGGACAACCTGGCCAACTACACGGCCACGGCCCAGTTCGACGGCCTGGTCGCGGCCATGGACGTCATCAAGGGCGATAACGTCGGCAGCGGCACCGTGCTCTTCACCCTGGTCACGACCCAGAAGATCGCCGTCGTCCCGTTCAACGAGGTCGACGCCGTGAAAGTGAAGGTCGGCCAGAAAGCCACGGTCACCTTCGACGCCATCGAGGGGCTGAGTATCAGCGGCCAGGTCGTCGAGGTTGACACCATCGGCGCCGTTTCCCAGGGCGTGGTCAATTACAACGTCCAGGTCGGCTTCGACACCCAGGACCCGCGGGTCAAGCCGGGGCTCAGCATGACCGCGGGCGTCATCACCGACGTGAGGTCCGATGCCCTGCTCCTGCCGAGCTCGGCCGTGAAGCTGAGCGGTTCCACCAATTACGTGCAGATCCTCCCGAGCTTCGCCAAGGCCGACCAGCTCCCGTCCGGCGCCACCTCGTCCTCCGGCCTCTCGACCGCCGAGGCGCCGGTCCAGCAGCAGGTCACGGTCGGGGAGTCCAATGATACCAATACCGAGATCACCGCCGGCTTGAGCGAAGGCGACGCGGTCATCCTCAAGACGATCTCTTCCGGATCAGCGACCACCGGCGCGACCGGGACCCAGAACCGCGGCGGCATCCTGCCCATCCCGGGCGTCGGGGGCGGCGGCGGGAATGTCCGCTTCCGCGCCGACTGATATGATCGAGTGCCGCAACATCGGCAAAACCTACGTCAACGGCGACGTCGAGACGCCGGTCCTCAAGGACATCAATTTCAAGGTGGCTGACGGCGAGTTCGTCGCGATCATGGGCCCGTCCGGTTCCGGAAAATCGACGCTGATGAACAGTCTCGGCTGCCTGGACACCCCCACCGCCGGGCAGTACTTCCTCGAAGGTAAGGACGTCTCCGAGCTTTCCGACAACGAGCTGGCCGAGATCCGCAAGACCAAGATCGGCTTCGTCTTCCAGTCGTTCAACCTGCTGCGACGGTCGACCGTGCTCCGCAACGCGATGCTGCCGCTGGTCTACGCCGGCGTTCCGCCCAAGGAGAGGGCCGAGCGCGCCAAGCAGGCGCTTCGCGACGCCGGACTGCCCGAATCCCGCTTCGACCACCTGTCCAACCAGCTCTCCGGCGGCCAGATGCAGCGCGTCGCGATCGCCCGCGCCCTGGTCAACGATCCCAAGCTGATCCTGGCCGATGAGCCGACCGGCAACCTGGACACCAAGACCGGCGAGATCGTCCTGCACACCTTTCAGGACCTCAACCAGCGGTTGCACCGGACGGTCGTGCTCATCACCCACGAGCGCTACGTGGCCGAGCACACCGACCGGATCATCAGCATCCGCGACGGCGAGATCATCAGCGACGAGAAGAACCAGCGCAAGATCATGGCTCACGAACTCGAAGGCCATGGAGAGGAGGAACACCGCTTATGAACATGAGGATCCAGGACCTGCTTATCGAGGCGGGCGAAGCGCTGCTGGTGAACAAGGTGCGCTCCGCCCTGACCATCCTGGGCATCGTCATCGGCATCGGCTCGGTGATCGGATTGGTCGCGCTTGGACAGGGCGCCCAGGGGACGATCACCTCGAGCATCAACTCCCTCGGACCGAACCTGATCATGGTCCAGCCGGGCTTCACCCGCGGCCCGGGGCAGCAGGTCCGTTCCGGCCGGGGCAATTTCCAGACCCTGACCATCGATGACGCCAACGCCATCTCGACCGACGTGCCGCTGGCCAAGGCCGTCGCCCCGGAGCTCGACGGCCGCTACCAGGTGACGGCCAAGGGCACCAACACCAATACCCAGGTGATCGGCACGGTGCCGATATTCACCGAGGTCCGGAGCGTCGATGTCAGCGATGGCAGCTTCATCAACAGCACCCAGGAGGAGAGCGCCGCCAAGGTGGCCGTGCTCGGCCCGACGACGCGGGACGACCTGTTCGGGACCGGGGCCGAGGCCGTCGGCCAGACGATCCGCATCAAGCAGCAGGAGTTCAGGGTGATCGGCGTCCTGCAGGCCAAGGGCGGCACCGGTTTCGGCAGCCAAGACGACCGGATCATCATCCCTCTCAACACCGCCCTGCGCTTCCTGAGCAGCGGCACCTATATCAGCTCGATCAACGTCGAGGCCGTCGACCAGAATTCGATGAAGGATCTTCAGAGCCAGATCACCGACCTGCTCCTTCAACGGCACAAGATATCCGACCCGACTCAGGCCGACTTCAGCGTAATGAGTCAGGCCGACATCGCCGCCACCGCCTCCTCGATCACCGGCACGCTGACCCTGCTGCTCGCGGCCATCGCCGCCATCTCGCTCCTGGTCGGCGGCATCGGCATCATGAACATGATGCTGACCGCGGTCACCGAGCGGACCCGCGAGATCGGCCTCAGGCGGGCGATCGGCGCCAAGGCGCGGGAGATCAGCGGCCAGTTCCTGATCGAATCGGTGATGCTGACCTTCATCGGCGGGCTCCTCGGCGTCCTGCTCGGCTGGCTGCTGTCGTGGCTGGCCTCCAAGTTCGGAGGGGTCGCAGCGAACCTGTCCTGGTCGGCTGTCGCCCTGGCCTTCGGCGTGTCGGCCGGCATCGGCATCGTCTTCGGCTTCTATCCGGCCAGGCGCGCGGCCGGGCTCAATCCGATCGAAGCGCTCCGATACGAATAATAAGAATTAATATTCCTCTTCTCCGACTATGAAAAAGACAGTCCTCATCGCCGTCGTCACGGCCCTGGTGGTCGGCACCGGCGCGTTCTTCGGCGGCATGACCGCGGCCAAGAGCGGCAAGGGACCGGCGGCCGCGGCAGGCCAGGGTAACCAGGTGTTCTTCCGCGGCGGAGCGGGCGGCCAGTTCCAGTCCGGATCCGGCGGCGCCAACGGCGGCCGCAATCGCGCGCTCGGCGGCTTCGTCACGGGCGACATCATGTCCAAGGACAGCCAGAGCGTGACCCTGAAGCTGCGGGACGGCGGATCGCGGATCGTCCTGCTTTCCGGAGGCACCCAGATCGAGAAATCCGTTTCGGGCACGGTCGACGACCTGCAGGCCGGCGTCACGGTCACGGTCTCGGGCACGCCGAATCCCGACGGCAGCGTCACGGCGCAGGACATCCAGATCCGTCCGGCCGGCTCCGCCCCCTTCCCCGGCGGCCAGGGCGGCCAGCAGCCGTCCGGCGCCGCGCCGCAGCCCCAGCCGTAACCGACGGCCGAGGGCCCCCATTAGCTATCTCAAAATAAACCGCCGGCGCGAGCCGGCGGTTTGCGTTGCCATTCATTTCATTCGGCCTTGATGCCGAATTTTTTTTCCAGGTGTTCGAGGTCGTTCAGGACGTAGGTGAAGACATAACTGCGCCACTGGCCCCAGAGCTTCTCCGCCGCGGCCGCGGTGCGGCCGATGGCCGATCGCGGATCGGCCTGGGGAGCCGGCCGGCCGAAGATCAGGCGATGGAAGATCTTCACGCTCCAGACGTCGAGGGAAAAGCTGGGATGCGGCGTCGCGAATCCGGCCGAATATTCGCCGACGCCGTAGAGCTCCATAAGCTTGTCCGCGGCCTGTTCGGGCGTCATTCGGTCGAGCTCCTCGATCGTCGGAAAGCCGGCGATGAGCTGCCGGGCGATCCGGACGAGCGACTTGGCCCGGTAGCCGAGGCGGCAGGCGCGCGCCAGCTGCGCCGGACGGTGCCGCGCGATGTCGCGTTCGCGCGGCCAGAGCCGGACGCTCCGGCCGTCGAAGGTCAGGACCGCGCCGTGGCGGCGGATGTAGCAGTCCCACATGTCCTGCGACCGCTTGATCGGCGCCATCTGCAGGAGCACCGCCAGGCTGAGCGAAGGGAAGACGTCGTTGGCCCAGCCTTCGCGCATGCCGTAGAGCCGCCGCGCCACGTCCTTCAGGACCGGGTTGCGGCGCATCAGCCGGTAGAGCGGCCGGATGTCCTCGTCGATGCCGAGCGAACGGGCAAGGCGGGCCTTGAGGGCGGCGAGGGTCGCGCGATCCAGCCGGCGCCGGGTGAAGATCTCGACGCTGACGGTCGGCTGCCGGCCGTTCCGGCTGCCGGCCTTGATCCCGACCGGTTCGTTCCCGAACCAGAAGCCCGACCAGAGGACGCCGCGGTCCCAGGTTTCGAACGGGGTGAACCAGTGCCAGCCGGCCGGCTTCCGGACCGTCAGCTCGAAGCTGTACGGCGGCCGGGGATGGAACACGAATTTGGCGGCACGTCTGAGTTTCACGTCCGTAATTTTACCGCTTTTGCGCCGCGTTCATCAACCGGCGCCGTTATGGTAAAATTAACGAGTTACGGCGGAAATTATGAAGCGACGCGTGCCAGGCGAAGGCCCCCGGCGGCCCGGATACGTTCTCGTGGGCGAGGCGCCGGGAAAAGAGGAGGAGAGTTCCGGACGGCCGTTCGTCGGCCGGGCCGGGCGTTTGCTGCGCGCGACGCTCGCCGCCGCCGGCATCG
>JBAIWZ010000142.1:0-2770 GCA_037916955.1 Acutalibacteraceae bacterium
TTTGGCACCAGGATTAGTCGTGCCGATGCCCAGGCTGCCTGAAGAAGTCAGGCGCATGAGTTCGGTGGTCCCCGAATAGAAACGCATGTTCTTAGACGTGCCGATGCTGACCGCCAGATCCATGCCCCCGCCGCCGACGATGGTCCCGTCGGAACCGATCATGTGATAAGCCGAGCCATCGGTGAACTCGATAGCTCCGCCACTGCCCGACGGACCGGCGGCGCGGATGATGCCGGCCGAGGTTCCACCGACCTGCAGGGTGCGGTTGGGAGCCAAAGTCCCGATGCCGACGCTGCCAGAATTGAAGATGGCGGAGTAACCGGACGCCGAACTGACATAGAGGCCGACACCGGCGTTTGCATGCGTGAAGTAGCCGGCATAGCTGGTATTCTGGATGGCGGTACCGTAGACGCCATAACCCGTACCGGAGGCGCTGCCCCAAACGCCGATTCCATTGGACCCCTGACCGACGCCTTGGACGCCGTAAGCGTCGCCGGCTCCGTAAACACCGGTATTGGTGGTCGCCCCCGAAGCGGTGAAATAGCCGCCGTAGTTGGTAGCAGCACCGACGCCAGTCGCGGAACCGTTGACGCCGACATTCGTACTGAGGGTGCCGGTCACGATGCCCTGGACGCCGTAACTGCCGTAAGCGGAAGAGGTGCCCAGGACAGCGGTGCCCCCGCTAGAGGTGTTGACGCCCTGGACGCCCGTGAGGGGTCCCGTGCCATAGACGCCGACGCCATTGAGGGAATTGACGCTCCCGAAGACGCCATAAGTGGAACCGGAAGCGCCCGTATTACTGCCGTAGACGCCAGCGGCGCCAGTGCCGGTGCCGGCGGAGGTGAAGTAGCCGCCGTAGTTGGTAAAGGCACCGGAATTCAAGGACTCGCCGTAGACGCCCTGACCGGTCTGACCGTTGGCTTGGAAGTAGCCGCCCACGTTGGTGTAGGCCCCATTCCCCGCGGCATAACCCTGGACGCCGCGAACGGCGTTCGCGCCGGCTGCGTTGCCAAAGACGCCCGTCGCTCCAGCTGATCCGCTGTTGGTTTGTCCCTGGACGCCGAAGGTCACGCCGGTGGACGCGGACGCGTAGCCGTAGATGCCGGCGTTGTTCGCGAGAGTGCTCGAGGTCGTACCATAGAGACCGTAATTGGCCGTGGCCGAGCCGGAGGCGCTGAAGAAGCCGCCGTAATTGACGGCGCCGGTGCTGGCACCATTGGCCGCGCCGTAGACGCCAAATGCGGAACCGCTGCCGATCGCGCCAGTCGACGTAAAGTAGCCGCCAGCCGACTGGTTAGCCGTGCTCGAGGTCGTGCCCTGGACGCCGTAGACCTGGCCGTTGCCAGTCGCGTTGCCATAAACGCCAGACGAACCGGCAGTCGTGACTGAGGTTTCACCGTAGACCGCCGTACCGACAGTCGAATCAATGACAACCAGCTTCCCGGCGGTCGGAGCCGAGGTCCCGATGCCGACGCTCGCGCCGTTGCCCAAGACGAGCGAGTTGCTTGTGCCAACGATCGCGCCGGCACCGATGGCCGTGGCGTTGGTGAGGTTGTTGGCCGAACCGTCGGCGCCGTACCCGATGAAGGTGTTGCTGGACCCGACGGTGTTTGTGTCACCAGCCTGGTAGCCGAGGGCGGTGTTGCTGCCGCCGGTCGTGTTGTACAAGGCGTAATAGCCGACGGCGGAGTTGTTGGAACCGGTGGAATTGGCCTGCAGTGCCTCTTGGCCGACGGCGACGTTGCTGTTGCCGCTCAAGTTGTAGCGCAAGACGCGGAAGCCCAAGCCCACGTTGTAGTTGCCGACGGTGTTGGTGACCATCGAATCATAACCGTAGGCGGTGTTGTTGGAACCCGTGGTATTGCTGGCCAATGATCCGCCTTCGCCCATGGCCGTATTGAAGTTGCCGGTGTTGACGTTCAGCGACCAGGCACCCACGGAGGCGTTACCGCCGCTGCTAGAGGCCGCCTGTTGAGATTGGTAACCGATGGCGGTATTGGCGTAGCCGGTCACTCCGGCGCCTGCCGAACTGCCCAAGAAAGTGTTGTATTTGGCATCGTCAAAATTGATGAGGCCGGAGACCTGTAAATGATTATTAGGCGTTGTCGTCCCGATGCCGACGTTGCCGGTGAAGTTGGCGTTGTTCATGGACAGGGGCTGGCCGCCGCCGGCGTTGATGGTGAAGGGGCCGGCCGTGGTGATGCCCTTGTCGCTGAAGTAGGTCGTGCCGTTGCCTGTGACGATGCCGTCGATGAAATAGCCGCGGCCGTACCGGTTGGCCAGGGGCTGGGCGGTGTCCGTGCCGCCGACTTCGGGCACGTGGACCTCGGTGACGACATCAGCGCTATTCCACGAGAGAGCCGGGCTGATGGTCAACGTGTTCAAAATCTTGTTCGTAATCTTGGCAAAGCAGGGGTTGGCGACGCAGGCCGTCGAAGCCACCTGTACGTAATTGCCGACGTCGAAGTTCGTGGCGTCGTTCACGTCGAGGCTCGTCGCGTCGGTAGTCGAGCTGGTCGCCGTGGTCGAGCCGTTCAGGGTCGTCATGTTGGCGAAGACGTCGCCGCTCGTGTTGACGTTGAAGAGGTCGCCGGAGCCGACCGACAGCAGGGAGGACGGCGTGGTGTCGCCTATACCGACCTTCACCCCGTTGCCGAGCACCAGGGAGTTCGAGGCGCCGACGATCGCG
This sequence comes from Acutalibacteraceae bacterium, assembly GCA_037916955.1. Lineage (GTDB taxonomy): Bacteria > Patescibacteriota > Patescibacteriia > SG8-24 > SG8-24 > JBAIWZ01. Next base: position 2,690 of record JBAIWZ010000142.1, read on the forward strand.
TTATACCCGATGGCCGTGGCATTGGACAGGTCGCTGGTCGCGGCATCGGCGCCATAACCCAGGAAAGTGTTGTTGGAACCG
>JBAIWZ010000143.1:0-3676 GCA_037916955.1 Acutalibacteraceae bacterium
CTGGGGCGTCCATTTCGACCAGCTGTTCTTCGTGGCCATGGCCACCCTGGCTTTCTTCACCGCGCTCGGCTTCATGATCGGCGCGGCGGCCGAGTTCGTCCGCCTGGTCCATTACGTCAGCCACGGCGGCGCCGTCAGCAAGTATCCTTCCGGCCGAAGCGGCGGCGGCCCGGCCTGAACCGGTCTATTTGTCTTTAGCATCGCCCTCGATTAACATTAGCCGGCACTGAACATCGGGATCGGATATGGCTTCTTACGACCACAAACGCTTGGAAAAGAAATGGCAGGAGGTCTGGGAAAGGACCGGTCTTTTCCGCGTCGACGAGGATCCGGCCAAGAAGAAATTCTACGTCCTGGACATGTTCCCGTACCCGTCGGGCGACGGCCTGCACGTCGGCCATCCCGAGGGTTACACCGCGACCGACATCATCAGCCGCAAACGCCGGATGGAGGGCTGGAACGTCCTGCATCCGATGGGTTTCGACGCCTTCGGCCTGCCCGCCGAGAACTTCGCCATCAAGAAGGGCATCCCGCCGCGCGAGAGCACGCTCAAGAACATCGCCAACTTCCGCCGCCAGCTGCGCTCGCTCGGTTTTTCCTACGACTGGTCCCGCGAGGTCGTCACCTGCGACCCGGCCTATTACCGCTGGACGCAGTGGATGTTCCTCTTCTTCTATAAGAAAGGCCTGGCCTACAAGGGCAAGGCGCCCGTGAACTGGTGCGATTCCTGCCAGACCGTGCTGGCCAACGAGCAGGTCGTCGACGGCGTCTGCGAACGCTGCAAGAATCCGGTCCGGCAGAAGGAACTGGAGCAGTGGTTCTTCAAGGTGACCGATTACGCCGACCGGCTGCTCGCCGATCTCGCCAAACTCGACTGGCCGGAGAAGATCAAGGCCATGCAGGAGAACTGGATCGGCCGGAGCGAGGGGGTGGAGATCGACTTCCGCGGCCTGGCCGTGTCCGACGAGGGGACGGCCGAGCCCGGTTCGGCCGAGAGCGTTTCCGAAAAGGAGTTCAATGTCTCCGTCTTCACCACCCGGCCCGACACGCTTTACGGCGTGAGCTACGTCGTGCTGGCGCCGGAGCATCCGCTGGTCCTGAACCTGGTCCCGCCGGGGGAGCGCAAGGCGGTCATGGCCTACGTCGAGGCCGCCCGGAAGAAATCTGAACTGGAACGGGTCGGCCTGCAGCTGGAGAAGACCGGCGTGCCGCTGGGCGTCTGCGTGCGCCATCCGCTGACCGGCGCCGAGATCCCGCTCTGGGTCGCCGATTACGTCGTCGCCTCCTACGGTACCGGCGCGGTCATGGGCGTGCCGGCGCATGACGACCGCGACTACGCTTTCGCCAGGAAGTACGGCCTGCCGGTCAAGCGCGTCATCGCGCCGCCCCACGACGTTTCCGAGGCGAAGCACGCCGAGGGCGCGCCCGCCGACGCGGCCTACACCGGCCCGGGCGTGATGATCAATTCCGAGGAACTGAACGGCCTGAATTCCGAGGACGGCAAGAACAAGATCGCCGACCTGCTCGAATCCCGGAGCCGCGGCCGAAGGCTGGTCCAGTACCACCTCCGGGACTGGCTGATCTCGCGCCAGCGCTACTGGGGCGCCCCGATCCCGATCATCTACTGCGAGCAATGCGGCGAAGTGCCCGTGCCCGAGGAGGACCTACCGGTGCTCCTGCCCGACGACGTCGATTTTCGTCCGACCGGCGAGTCGCCGCTGGCGCGCTCCAAGAATTTCCACCAGGTCAACTGCCCGCGCTGCAACGGTCCGGCCCGGCGCGAGTCCGACACCATGGACACCTTCGTCGACTCCAGCTGGTATTTCCTGCGCTACCCGTCGCCGCACGACGGCGACCGGCCGTTCGACTCGCACGCCGTCAACTACTGGTGCCCGGTCGACCTTTACGTCGGCGGCGCGGAACACGCCGTCCTGCACCTGATGTACGCGCGGTTCTTCACCAAGGTCCTGTTCGACCACGGCCTGGTGCCGTTCGACGAGCCCTTCCTGAAGCTGAAGAACCCCGGCCTGATCCTCGGCGAGGACGGCCAGAAGATGTCCAAGTCGCGCGGCAACGTCATCAACCCCGACGAGGTCGTCGAGCAGTACGGCGGCGACACCCTGCGCCTCTACGAGATGTTCATGGGCGACTTCGAGATCGCCAAGCCCTGGGACACCAAGAGCATCGTCGGCGTCCGCCGCTACCTCGACCGCGTCTGGACGGCGGTCCATGACCTGGTCCACCGCAAGCTGGACGAAACGCCGGAGGAGCTGACGCGCCAGCTGCACCGGACGATCAAGAAGGTGTCGGCCGACATCGAGGCCTTCAAGTTCAATACCGCCATTTCTTCGCTGATGATCCTACAGAACGACTGGCAGCGCCTGGGGGGCGGCGACCGCGCTTTCGCCGAGGCTTACCTGAAGCTGCTGTCGCCGTTCGCCCCGCACCTGGCCGAAGAGCTCTGGCAGCTGCTCGGCAATTCCGGGCGCGGCATCCTGGCGGCGTCCTGGCCGGTCTGCGACGAGTCGCTCGCCGCCGAGACCAGCGTCGACCTGGTCGTCCAGATCGACGGCAAGGTGCGCGACCGCCTGACCGTGCCGGCCGGTCTGTCCGAGGAGGACGCCAAGGCCCATGCCCTGGGCAGCGAGAAGATCAGGAAGAATCTCGAAGGCAAGAGCGTCAAACAGGTCATCGTCGTCCGCGGCCGGCTCGTCAGCATCGTCACCGGTTGAAGTCCGCATGGGCCAAAGATGCCACAATCCGTTCCCCGATTTCGACGGAGCCTTCCTCGACTGGAACGCGCTCCTCGGTTCGGGTTTCGACGAGGCGCCGCGCGGCTGGGTGTCGGTTTTCCGCGTCTGCTCGCTCGAGGAACTGGTGCGCATCGCCCGCGAGGGCATGGCCGTGCCGCCGCCCGACCTCCGGCCGGCGGAGATCCGGCGCGAGATGGAAACGCTCGACCGGTTCCGGCCGCCGGCCGTGGTCCGCCGCGGCATCAGCCGTCTCGGGGCGATCTACGCCTCGCCGACCGCCGAGGACGCGCCGCGCCTGCCGTTCCGCAAGGAGCGGATCATCCTGGAGATGAAGGTCGACCCGGCCCAGGGCTGGGTCGGCGACATGGATTTCATCACCTGCCTGATACCGTTCATCGGCGCCCAGCCGCAGGGGCTGGATCGTTTCCAGGGAGCGTTCCACAAGTATTGGGAGAGCGTGATCCCGTTCGCCGACTTCCGCCGGCATTACGAGAAGGTCAGCACCGCCGACGGTTTCCACTGGCTGGCCAAGGGGCGGACGCCCCTGAACCGGCCGCGGAGTTTTTTCCTGCCGGAGATCCTGGTCATGACGCCGCTCATCAGCCAGCGGCACATCCGCGTCGTCAGCCAGGAGACGGTCACCGAAGCGCCGGCGGACGGCCGGAATTGGCCGGCACGATAGCGCGGATCCGGAATTTTCGGCCGGACCGGTCGTTTGACAGGCCCGGTTTTTTGCTGTGTAGTTGGCCACGAACGGTCTTTCCATGCGAACCGGCCGGAGGTGCCATCGTGGGCAAACTCGGACTCGAGACCCTGAAAGGTTTCCTTTCGATCAACGCCAGGCGGGCGGCGGCCGTGACGGCCGCGCTCAGGGAGATCCTTCCCTTCGTGGAGTCGATCGGCGCCGGACAGTTCAGGCTGAT
>JBAIWZ010000144.1:0-1821 GCA_037916955.1 Acutalibacteraceae bacterium
CGTCTGGCGGCGAGCTCAGGAGATCTCGATGAAGCGCTGGCGCTCCTCGATGATGTCCCTGATCTTGCGGAGCCTGAGCTCGCAGACCGCGACGTCGAGTTCGTCCAGGGCGGCCAGCCTGTCCAGGTCACGGGCCAGCACGTCAGACTCGCCGACCAGGGTCCAGTCGAACTGCAGCAGGTCCTCGAGCCCGACCCGGCGGACCCGGTCCCACACCTGGTCGGGGTTGAGCACCGGCAGCCCCTTGACCATCGCGGCGGCGTCGTCGATCGCCCTGATGAGCCGTTCGGCCCGGCGGATCGGCTCCATCACCTCGGCGGGCGGGAACGGCTGCTCCCTGGTCGAAGGCGGCACCCGATCGGCTCGCCACCTGCTGATCAGCTCACGGATCCGGGCCGATGCCTCGCCGAGGCCGCGCGCGACCCGCTGCCTGACCAGCTGGTCATCCGATCGCAGGCGGCCCTTTTCCGAATAGACATCCGACGCCAGCAGGCCGCGGAGCCGGTCAGCGAGGCTGTCGGCCACGGATGTCAGTTCCCCGACGCCGGTACGGCGCGCGCTGGCGCCGCGTGCACGCCGACTGAGTCCGACATCTGCGGCATGCCGGGGATCGCGTTGCCGACCGGGGTGATGCCGATGTTGAACGGCTCGCCGACCGCCATGTTCGGCGCGGAGACCAGACCGCGCTCGGCCATCCGCATCGCGACGTAGTAGCGGACGGCCTCCAATTCCGACAGGCCGAACGCGCGCAGCGAGATCAGCTCACGCATCCGCTCATCCCGGGGCCGGATAAGAACCTTGACGTCGTTGAGCGTGATGCCGTAAATGGACAGGAAGTCCTGCAGGTGACCGCGCACCAGCTCGGTGATGTCGTGAATGCGCTCATTCACCTGCTCGAGCGGCGTCACCTGGACAATCTGGTTGATGGCTTGCTCCAGGACCGGGCCGGCGTACTTGTTCAGCGCGTCAGTCGTCAGGAAGTGTCCCTGGTACGGCATGTGGGTCACCAGCTTGACCGCGTCCTCCTTGGAGTCCACGTGCACGTAATAATCGACGTCGTACTCAAGCTCGGCCATCTCGCGTGACAGGGCGAGGCCCTGAGCTTTGGCGACGCTCTTGGCGGCGGAGACGAACAGCGCCTCGTATTGCCAGGGCGACTGGCCGCTATAGAACGCCTGCTGAATGCTGCCCATGATCGGACGGTCGGTCGTCTGCACCGGATACTGCCCGCCCTCGTAGACATTGAAGATGGCGCCGCGCGACTTGAGCACGCAGAAGTGGTTGCTCTCGACCGTCAGCAAGCTGCCGGTCATGATGTCGTTGCCGGGGTGGTGATACATCAGGATCCCTGGTCCCATCACCTCCGTGCCGTCGTTGTTGAGCGTGCTGATGACGTTCCGGATAGCCATCGGATTCCCCTCAAGTCAGCCGCCGTTCGGGCGGCGCACAGACATCGGCGCACAGATATGGGCGCACAAACATGGGCGCACAGACATGCTGGCAGATCAGAGCCTAATGTCCAGGGTCGCCGGCCCGAGTGAATTCGCCCCGCGCCTTCACGGCAGCGCGGCTGCCGCGGCCGCCGCGGCCGCCGGGAGCGCTTCGCCGATCCTGGCGATGGCCCGGTCGTCGTGCGCCGCCGAGACGAACCACGCTTCATAGGGCGACGGCGGAAGGTAGACGCCGCGGTCGAGCATCGCGTGGAAGAACGCGGCGTACGCGGCTCCCGACTGGGCCCGGGCCTGCTCGAAGTCCCTGACGGGCCCGGTGACGCCGAGGAAGAACGAGAACAGGTTCCCGGCCTCGGCTAGCCGGAACGGA
>JBAIWZ010000145.1:0-2859 GCA_037916955.1 Acutalibacteraceae bacterium
GTTCCTTCTGGCGCACGGCCGCCTGTTCCAGGTTGGCGCGCGCCTCCCGCGTCCGGTCCTCGATGACCTGCTCCAGGCGCTTCTCGCGCTCGCCCAGCGCCCGGTCGGCTTCCATGCGGGCGGTGACGTCGATCATGGCGACGACCAGCCCGAGCGCGCCGCTGCCGTTCTCGGCGATCGGCGTGCCGTGGTATTCCAGCCAGCGCCGGCGTCCGTCAGCGGCGTCGGCCAACTCGAGCTTGCCGTTGAACGGCTGGCCGTCGGCCAGCGCCCGGCGGACCAGCGCGACGATCTCGGCCGCCCCTTCCGCGCCGGCCAGGTCGAAGATGTTCGCGCCCACCGCCAGTCTCGGGACGATCTGCGTCAGCAGCCGCGAACAGCCGGGGTTGCACATCTCGAGGCGGCCCTGGTTGTCGAAAAGCAGGATGCCGGTCGGCGCGGCGTCGAAGACGGTCTTCATCTTCCGCTCGGCGCGGCCGCTGATCCGTTCGAACATCCGGGCGACGATCAGCGTGAACCAGGCGCCGGCGGCGTAGACCACGGCGACGGTCAGGCAGACGGCCGGCGAACCGGCGACGACGTCCGGCCGGCTAAGGAAAAATCCGGCCTGGACCGCGTAGCCGAACAGGAACAGGCCGGTCAGGACGGACAGGGCCAGGTATTCGGGGCCGGAGGCGAAACTGCCGTCCGGATCGCGCTTCCTGAGGAAACTGGTGAGCGCCGCTGCCAGCACGAAAACACCGCTCAGCAGCAGAACGGTGACGATATACAAGGCCAGGTTGATGACCGCGGTCTGGAAAAAAATGACCGTGCCGAGGGCCAGGACCGCCGCGAGCAAAGCGGCCAGTTCCAGCGTGATCGGACGATACTTGGCGAGCAGATCGCGACCGGATCTATTCATAAAAGCGCTCCACTGGTTGCAAGAAGCGCCTGCGGCAATTTTATCATATTTGAAGCGGCGGCTCAATCCGTTCCCGGGGGTCGGTCTTGCCGGGCCGGCGGGGCCGTAATAACATTCAAAACGTATGAGAGCCGCGGAATATCGCGCCCAGCTCCTGGGCGCCCTGGGCGAACGTCCGGACGTGCGCGTCGACGAATTTCCGCTGCGCCACGGGTGCGGCGAATTTTCTTTTCTCCGGCTGGCGTCGGCCAACATCGGCCCGCTGGACCGGCTGGTCTTCATCCGCGCGGGCATCCACGGCGACGAGACCGCCGGCCCGCTGACCCTGCTCGAGCACGCGGACGAGATCATCGACCTGATCAACGGCGCCGGCCTGAAGACGGTGATCTATCCGCTCGGGAACCCGTCCGGATTCGAACGCGGGATCCGCTACAACTGCGACAACGACTCCGGTTCGGTCGGCAACAACGATCATCTTCGTTACGAGCTCGAGGACGGTTCCCTGGTCGACGACCTCGGGGTCGGACGGCCGATGAGGTCCTGGCTCTGGTCTTCGGACCCGAAGGCCGGAGCGCGGCTGCCGGCGGAAACCAAACTGCAGCACGATCTCCTGCGCCGGGACCCGCTGGACCGCGCCGTGATCTGCCTCGACCTGCACCAGGACCGCATCTCGGCCGGATTGCCGCCGGCCGCCTACCACTACGCCTTCGGCGACCTGGCGCGCTACCGCGGCATCGTCGCGAAGATCGGCGAGATCGTGCCCGTCCTGAAGAACGCGCCGATCGGCGCCGGCTTCCACGTTAAGGTGGACGCCGCCGGCCGCGTGGTGAGCGACGACAGCGGCACGGCCGCGGCGGCCCGGACCGACGACTCCGGGTTCATCGACCGCCACGACGGGTCGCTCCCCGACCTGTTCTTCCGGCTCGGCGTCCCCCACTGCGTCACGGTCGAAACCACCGGCGCCACGCCGCTCGAGAAAGCGATCGAGGTGAACATGGTCTGGCTCAGGGGCCTGGTCGAACTGGCCGCGCGAAATTGAGCGCGAATGACGGGACCGGCCGCCGCGGCCGGTCTTTTGCGATCCGGGCGCCGACCGGCCCCCGACGATTGACAGTCGGTCCAAAAAGCGTTAACGTCCGTGGTCATTCGTTCTTTTTCCCCGCCCGCACGATAGGAGGCCCGCATGTCCGAATGGCGCAAGACCCACGAACAGTCCCTGCGTGATTACTGCATCGAGGCCGGACTGCCCGGCAACAACGCGCTGGTCCTTCAGGCCTTCGGGCATCTCGAGGACCTGTTCGCCGCCGCGGCCCGCGGCCGCTTCCGGCTTCAGTCCGCGGACGAGATCGACCTCGGCCGCCTGGCCGCCGCGATCACCGCCGCCCGCCAGGGCCACCGCGGCTGCGGCCGGATCATCCCGGTCCCGGTCTCGAGCATGAACGCGCCGGCCGCGATCGAGCCCTGGATGACCGAGGACGAGCGCCGCGGCGCGACGGTGAACGTCAGCGTCGACCGCTGGAGTTCGCTGGCCCGGTGCTGCGGCGACCAGATGTGGCGCAAGCGCGACCCGCTCCACGACGTCCACGACCGGATGTTCGAGGACGAGCTCGCGCCGCTCAAGGTCGAGATGAACCACCTGCGGCACTGTCTCTTCGCCGCGGCCTCGGACTCGCTCTGGGCGTCGATCTGGCCGAACCGCCGCAACGGCTACTTCGGCATGCTGAACGAGTTCCTCTCGAACTCGGTCTGCGAGACCGTGCTGTTCTACCTGAACTGCGCGGTGACCGGAGCCGCCCACCTCGTCACGGCGACGACGCCGCTCGTCCGGGCGCTCGGCGGCTGCCTGCCGCTCGCCACGAAGAGCGGCGAGCCCGGCACCTGGCTGGTCATCACCGCCTAGCTTTCGCGCCCTCTCCTCCGGAGAGGGCGTTTTTTATTCTCCGACATCAAAAAGCCCG
>JBAIWZ010000146.1:0-2925 GCA_037916955.1 Acutalibacteraceae bacterium
CCTGAAGGACGGCGGCGGCCACGGCGCGATCGGTCAGCCGGCTGAACAGCCGGCCGAGCTCGCGCTGGTAGTCGTAGAAGCTCTTGATCACCCGCTCCTCGGAGATGAGGGTCTTGGCCTGGAGCGAATAATCGTAGAGCGACTCCTGCCAGAAGTGCTCCGAGCACTCGACGAGCACGCCGAGGACGAACAGCCGCGTCTTCTCCGGTTCGGACTTGGCGTAGACGTCGCCGATGTCCGGCACCGAGCAGATCGGGCGTTCGGGCTTCTTGGCGTAGATGAACTTGAAGTAGCGCGTCGGCTCGGCGAAGATCGCCTCGATCGCCGGCGTGTACTGCAGGTAGACCGCCGTTTCCCCGGCAGGCGCCAGTTCCGGCTCCTCGGCCACGCCGAGGTGGAACTCGCCGGAGTCGTAGGCGTTGCAGACGTACTCGCGCAGGACCTTGAAGGCCGCGCTGCCGTCGCTGCCGATGGGCTGGTCCCAGTCGGGGAAGGCGTCGAGGGTCATCTGCGACGGGTGGCGTTCGGCGAACGGTTTCCCGTCCTTCTCGCCGGCCGGGTCGTAGTGGAAATACACCTGCCGGGCCTTGAGCCCGTCGACGTCGACCTCTTCGGTCTCGTACTTGAGCAGGTACCGCCCGAGATAATCGCTCGAGGCGATGGCGATGTTCAGGCCGAGGCGCAGGGCGGCGACCGGGGCCAGCTTGGTGCCGGAGCCCTTGAAGCCGATCACGGCCGAGTTGTCGATCTGGCCGCGCTTGGTGGTCAGGCCGATGAGCTCGAGGAATTTGCGGTTGAACGAACCGCGGTTGGAAATTTTAAGGTACGTCACGACTTCCTCCTTCGCCTCGGAAGGACAGTTTGGCGGCCGAGACGAATATTCGGTCCGCTGTTCCGACCTTAACCCGGGCCGCGATAAAGCACAAGCCGGATGGCCCGGAAAATGCGGCGACTTCGGCCATTTGTATAAGAAAAGAGGCCGGGGAAAGTTCCCGGCCTCTTGAGTTGCGCGGATTTACCGCTCCGCGTAGGCGGCCGTCAGGGCGGTCGAGGCGACCGCCGGGGTCCGGCAGTTGCCGGGGACCTGGCACCAGCGCTGCCAGTGATCGACGACGCCGGCCGTGAAGTCGGTGCCCTCGAAGTAGCCCTCGGACTGCGAGCCGTAGTAGCGGTTGATGGCCCGCTGCCAGCTCCCCTCCTCCTGGAAGTACCGGCGGATCAGCTTGGCCGTCGAAGCCATGGCGTCGGGCAGGCTGTGGGGATCGAAGACCCCGTCGCCGTCGTAGTCGACGACATGGTCGGCCCAGGAGCAGGACCCGCTTTCGCCGCAGCGCGCGCCCAGGGTGGGCAGGTGCTGCATCGGTCCCATGGCCAGGGCGTAGGACGTCCGGACCTGGCCCGGCTGGCAGACCTGAGTGCCGTCGCGGCGCGTCTGTTGGCAGATCGCCTCGAGGGCGCGCCAGAGCTTCTGGCACTTGGCCAGGCCGTAGTGGCTCTGGCACTCGCTGCCCGGCACGATCATGTCCGCGGCCAGGACCCAGCCCTTGCCGTTGCCCCAGCCCGACCTCAGGCCGGCGCTTTCCTTCATCCAGATGCCGTAGATGGCCCCGGCCGGGACGTCGTAGCGGCTGCTGACCGCGACGATGAGGTCGCCCGGATCGTTCGGAACGGGACCGCGGGGAGCCGCCAAACGCGTCGGCTGGACCCGCTTGACCGGCAGAGGCGGCTTTCCGTTCACGGTGGTCACGGACCGGCCGTGGTGAGACGGGACCTGATTCGGTCCGCTGTCGATGCCGCAACTGCAGCCCGCTTTGCCCATGACGGCCAGTATCAACCAGCCGAAAATGCCGACTGCGAGCACCTTTCCCATAAGATCCATGACCAGCCTCCAGTGTTTGAATTTGTCTGCAGTTTTACAAAGAACGCCATAATATAGCACAAAAACGGTCGTTTGTCAACCCTGAACCAGTCGCTCCGCGCCGGTTCAGGGCAAGCTCTTAGCCTTAGCGCCATGACAAAGCCGGTATCGTTTCGCGAGAGAGTGGTTCAGCCCCCGAACCGAAGCAAAGCGACTGGTCCGGGCCAAAAATCAAAACGCACTCCGCTCCGGTTCAGGACTTGCCCTGAAATGGCTATTTACAGGATTAAAAAGAGCCCCTTTCAGGTGAAAGGGGCTCCGGGCGACGAGGGGCATTACTGGCAGTTGATCGGCGGGGCGCCGTTGGTCATGTGACCGGCGCCGGAAACCGTCCCGTCCGCCGCGACGCTGATGGTCAGCGAACAGAGGTACTCCGTCCGCATCACGTAGCAGTCGCAGGCGTAGCCGCCGCAGTCGTTGCAGTTGATGACCGGGATGCCCAGACAGCTGAAGACGTCGCGGTCGGCGCCTTTGACCTTGGCCAGCGTGCGCTGGTCGTAGGTCCGGCTGTCGCCGAACTGATGCGTGCGGCAATCCGCGGCGGCCAAGCCGATGCTGTAGGTGCCGGGCGGAATGGCGCGCTTCACCGTCAGGTAGTCCACGCCGTTGCCGCTGTAGTCATCGTCATAGACGAGGTCGTCAGCGGCGTTGCCGGTCGACGGGAGTCCGTCGAGGTAGGCGCAGGGCGAACCGCCTTCGAGCCAGCCCGCAAGCTTGAACTCGTTGGGGCCGACCGGAATGAACGGGTCGGGCAGGCAGGCGGGCGGCGGTTCGGGCGCGGCCGGCTCGGCGGCGTCGGCGGCTATCGGCGCGCCGGCGTCGGGCGCGGGCGCGGGCGGGGCGGTAACGGCGGCGTCGGGCTTGGCGGCATCGGGAGCGGCCGGCGTGCTGATCTGATCGTCGATGGGCACTTCGCAAGCGGCCAGGACGGACAGACAGGCCAGCAGGAAACGGTATTTCATCTTATGCTCCTCTATCGGTTGAACATGAACTGCCATGTCCCCGTT
>JBAIWZ010000147.1:0-1577 GCA_037916955.1 Acutalibacteraceae bacterium
CCTGGGAGGGCTACAACTACGAGGACGCCGTCATTTTGAACGAAAGACTGGTCCAGCAGGACCGCTACACCTCGATCCACATCGAGAACTACCTGATCGACGTCCGCGAGACCAAGCTCGGACCGGAGGTCGTCACTTCCGACATCCCCAACATCAGCGAGGAGAAACTGAAGAACCTCGACGAGAACGGCATCGTCCGCGTCGGCGCCGAGGTCGTCTCCGGCGACATCCTGGTCGGCAAGATCACGCCGAAGGGCGAGACCGAGCTCTCCGCCGAGGAGAAGCTCCTCCGCGCCATCTTCGGCGAGAAGGCCCGCGACGTGCGCGACAGTTCGCTTTACCTCGAGCACGGCGAGCACGGCAAGGTCGTCGACATCAAGATCTTCTCGCGCGACGCCGGCGACAAGCTGCCGCCGGGCGTCATCATGACGATCCAGGTGGCGGTGGCCGACCTCCGCAAGGTCCAGGTCGGCGACAAGGTCGCCGGCCGCCACGGCAACAAGGGCGTCATCTCCAAGATCGTCCCGGTCGCGGACATGCCCTTCCTGGCCGACGGCACGCCGGTCGACGTCATCCTGTCCCCGCTCGGCGTCGTCAGCCGCATGAACCTCGGCCAGATCCTTGAGACCCACCTCGGCCTCGCCGCCAACGCCCTGGGCTACCACGTGGTCACCCCCGCGCTGAACGGCGTCACCGAGAAGCAGATCCGCTCCGAACTGGTCCGGGCCGGCTTCCCCGAGGACGGCCAGATCACCCTCTACGACGGCCGCTCCGGCGAAGCTTTCGACAACAAGGTCACGGTCGGCTACATCTACGTGATGAAGCTGAACCACATGGTCGAGGACAAGATCCACCAGCGCTCCATCGGCCCGTACTCGCTGATCACCCAGCAGCCTCTGGGCGGCAAGGCCCAGTTCGGCGGCCAGCGTTTCGGCGAAATGGAGGTCTGGGCGCTCGAGGCCTACGGCGCGGCGCACACCCTGCAGGAGATCCTGACCATCAAGTCGGACGACGTGCCCGGCCGGTCCAAGGCCTACGAATCCATCATCAAGGGCGAATCCATCAAGCGGATCAACATCCCGGAGTCCTTCAACGTGCTGGTCAGGGAGCTCAAGGGCCTGTGCCTTGACGTCGAATTGCTCAAGGGCAAGCAGCGCGTCGACCTTGAGGAAGCCAAGGTCCCGACCCCCAGCTACCGGCCGGCCAGGGAACTGGCCCCGGAGGACATCGGGGGCCCCGAAAGCCAGCCCCAGCTGCCCGAGCCGCCGCGCGGCTCCGCTGAGGACGAGGTCTAATTCAGCCGCTGAAGCGCCACATCCATATGAATCCCATCGCTGAACAGTTCAAGGTAGCGGATTTCGACGCCATGCGCCTGAAGCTGGCTTCCCCGGACGTCATCCGCCAGTGGTCCTACGGCGAGGTCACGAACCCGGAAACGATCAACTACCGAACCCAGAAGCCCGAGAAGGGCGGCCTCTTCGCCGAGGAGATCTTCGGTCCGTCCAAGGACTGGGAGTGCTACTGCGGCAAATACAAGAAGGTCCGCTACAAGGGCATCATCTGCGACAAGTGCGGCG
>JBAIWZ010000148.1:0-2165 GCA_037916955.1 Acutalibacteraceae bacterium
AGCCCGAGTGGGCCAGGAAGGAATCAAGACCGAAGCTCAGTCCCGCGCCGGACAGGTCCGGCGGTTCGGGAACCGCCGGGGCCGGACCGGCCGCCCGGCCGTCCGCGCCGCGAACCTCGTAAGCGTAGCCGTTGGAACGGGAGGGACGGCAGCCGCCGTCGGGCAGCTTCAGACAGCCGTCCGCCAGTTCGGACGGGAAGGTCGCGTAGAGCGGCCGCGCCGACCACTGCGGCACGAGCAGGGCGGCCCAGAGTATCGCCTGCCGCTGCTGGTCGAAGGTCATCATCCCGTAAAAAGGCGGCAGCGTCGGCACGTAAAAGAAGTTGACCTGAGAAGTATGGACGATCGACACGTCGCGCCGGAAATTCCCGACCGCCTGCAGATAAGCGATGACGAACAGTTCGGTGTCGCTGGTCTGGTCGCCGTCCTTGACGACCAGGACGGCGTCCGGCGGCAGGCTTCCGAGTAGGGCGCGGATCTGGCGTTCCGGGTAGGCGACGGTGAAAGCGGCGGCGTACGGACGGTCCGCGGCCGCGGCCGCTCCGGTCGCGATCAGCAATAACAGGGCCGCGCCGGCGAGCCAGGCGGGCCGCCGGCGGTCGGCCAGCCGGTTGGCCAGTCCGACATAGGCGGCGCCGGCCAGGATCGACAGCGCCGCCAGCGAGGTCAGTCCGTAAATGCGGCAGACATAGACGGCGGCCGGCGACCAGGGCAGGTTCCGCATCAGCACGGAGACCGGCAGCGGGGCCAGCAGGCCGGCGATGCCGAGAAGCGCGGCCAGGACGGCCCGATCGCGGCGGCGGCGCCAGATCAGGACGGCGCCGGCGACGGCGGCGGCGGAGATGATCCAGCCGGCGCCGGTCACGACCTGCAGGGTCAGGTCGCGCAGGAACGCCAGCTTGTTGCCGAAACCGCCGAGGCCCAGGTCGGAGTAGCGGGCCCGCGTGACGTAATAGGCGAGATCGCTCCAGCTCGTGACCGAACCCATGGCGAAGGCCGGGTTGGCCAGGCTGCGGACGGGCAGATAGACGTAGGGCAGAAGTCCGGCGAGGCCGGCCAGGACGAGCCACAGCCAGCGCCGCGACGGACGCCGCAATTCGGGCCGGGCCGCAAACGCCGCGGCTAGCAGGAACGGCGCGGCCGCGGCCGTCAGCGAGACGTGATTCGCGGCGGCCAGGCCGAGAACGAAGACCCCGGCGTACGCCCAGCGGCTGCGCCCGGCCCGGTCCCGGGCCGCCCGCAGCAGGCACCAGACGATGAACAGGAGCAGCAGGGCGTGCAGTGCGTAATTCTTGGCGTAGACGGCCTGGCTCCACCACAGCCCGCCGACGGCCAGCTGCAGCGCGGCCAGACCGGCGAACGGCCGGACGCGCCAGTCCGGGCGGCGGCCGGAGGCGCGGGCGATCTCCAGGATGATCAGCGCGGCCAGGGCCGAGGCGGCCGCGGCGCAAACGGCGGAAAAGAGGGCCACCCGCCAGGGCAGCGTCCCGAACGGCAGCCAGGTGAACGGCTTGGCCAACAGAAGGTAAAGCGGATAACCCGACGGATGCAGGATCCCCATGGTGGCGGTCGCGGTGACGAATTCGGCGCTGTCTTCGAAGGTCACGGTCCGCGGCAGCAGCGGCACGTAGGCCGCGAGCGACAACGCGAAGACCGCCGCGGCCAGCAGACGGTCGGCCCAGGGGGCGTTTTTGATCGATTCCGTCGGGCGATTTTCCATGTTCAGGATTATATCGGTTCCGTCGACCGGCCGCCAACGCCGCGGACGGCCGGCGTAAAAAAAGAGCGTACCGTCAGGTACGCCGAAGAGGGAGAACGGCGGGACCGGCTTAGTAGCAGGTGAAGTAGTAGCTCTGCCACATCCAGCCGTAGGGGGTCGACACGTAGCCGTTGCACGACACGGACGCACCCGGCACGACGTACCAGTTGCAGGCCACGCCGGCGCTGGAGTTGCCGTAGACCGTGCAGGCGATCACCCGGCCGTCCGGGCACATCGTCCGCGCCCAGCAGACGCCGTAGGACTGCTGCGGCGCCTGAGCGTCGGCCGTCGAAGACGGAAAGAGCGTGAAGGCCGCCGCCAGCGCGACGACCGACAGGAAAGCCGCGAGTCGTTTCATGGTCATCTCCTATTCTCGGGGTGGTCCGTCCGTGACGCGTTCCTGAGG
>JBAIWZ010000149.1:0-1599 GCA_037916955.1 Acutalibacteraceae bacterium
GCAGCACGCCGTTCGCTAGCCGTCACGCCGTCCGCTCCCGGACGGCTTTTGTTTTTCGCCCGGCGCTTGACAGCTTCGGGCGGCTGGTCTACTTTGTGTACAGGTAACACTAACTAGCCCGGACATGCGCCGCCACCCCTCGAAACAGCAGATCAAGGTCGCCGCCGACGCGGCCATCTTCACCGTGATCGGCGGCCGGCTTCAGATCCTCCTCATCCGGATGAAGAAGCG
Source organism: Acutalibacteraceae bacterium (assembly GCA_037916955.1). Classification (GTDB taxonomy): domain Bacteria; phylum Patescibacteriota; class Patescibacteriia; order SG8-24; family SG8-24; genus JBAIWZ01. The sequence continues at coordinate 232 of JBAIWZ010000149.1, forward strand.
GCCTTTTACCGGCCGGTGGGCCCTGCCCGGCGGACTCCTGGGCGACCGCGACACGGCGCGGTCGGCCGTCTGCCGGATCCTCGAGGAACAGGCGGGCATGACCAGCTGCTATTTCCTCGAACAGCTCGCGGCCTTCGACACCCCGGCGCGGGACCCGCTCGGACGGGTCGTCAGCATCGGGCATTTCGCGCTCGTGCCGCCGACGGACTTCCGGCTCCGGACCACGCCCAAGTACTCCGACGTCCGCTGGTGGCGGGCCGACCGGCTGCCGCCGCTGGCCTACGACCACAAGGCCCAGGCGGCCGCGGCCCTGGCCCGGCTCCGCTCCGAGCTCGGCCGGAGCAACATCGCCTGGAGCGTCCTGCCCCGGGCGTTCACCCTGGCCCAGGCCCAGTCGGTCTACGAGGCGATCCTCGGCCGGACCCTCGACAAGCGCAATTTCCGCAAGAAATTCCTGGCCCTCGGCCTGGCCGCGCCGCTGGGGCGGAAATCGTCTGGCGCCCACCGGCCGGCCGCGCTTTACCGGTTCCGGAGCCGCCGGGCGGCCGGCTCTCTTTGACCGTCCCTTCCGCATTGACGCCAGCGGCCGCGCGAACTAAAGTTCGTCGCTGGCGCCGGCAGACGAAAGGTTGTACCCGGAGCGGGGACGCCGCCAGGCGGCTGTCCCGGTCCGCGCGCAACGCGGCCAGTTCTTTCCACTTCAGCAAGGAGAAGGAAAATGTCCCAGCCAAGGATCCTGATCGATCCGGCGACCGACGCCGTGATCGACGTTGACGTTCAGCCCGCGTTCATGACGGGCGGGGGATTGGCGGTGAACGGCGGCGATCTGATCGTCCCGGTCGTCAAGCGGGTCGGTTCGCACTTCCCGCGCCGGCGCCGCTTCGCCACGCTCGACAAGCACCCCCGGGGCCACGTCTCGCTGGCCAGTTCTTACGTCGGCCTCCCGGCCGGCACTAAGCTGACCTCGTCCGGCGTCTTCTACTGGACCGAGGCGAACCACCTGATCGCGCCGCACGCGGGCTTCAACCTGGCTGAGCTCAAGGAGTACCTGGCCTTCTGCCAGGTCCAGATGCTCTGGCCGGACCACGCCCTGGACGGCAGCGACGAGTCCCGGCTCCATCCGGATCTCGCCGCGGTGCCGTACGCCTGGGTGCTCGAGAAGGGCCTCGACCCGTGCTGCGACTCGTACAGCGGCATCAAGGACAACCTCGGCCGGCCGACCGGCCTGGGTCCGATGATCAAGTACCTGGGCGTGAAGCGCCTGTTCGTCACCGGCCTGGCCTTCGACTTCTGCGTCGGCTGGACGGCGCTCGATGCCAAGGGCGACGACCGGGACGACGGCTTCGACGAGGTCTACGTCGTCGAGGA
>JBAIWZ010000150.1:0-2576 GCA_037916955.1 Acutalibacteraceae bacterium
GAGGAGGTGGAAAACGATGGCGACCGTGCTTGTTGTCGACGATGATGCGATGGTCCGGGCATTCCTGACCGACGCGTTCATCGAGCTGGGCCTGGAGGTCAGGACCGCGAAGGGCGCGCCCGAGGCGCTGGAGCTGATCGAGCAGGGTCTGCACTTCGACCTGCTGGTCGCGGACATGCTGATGGCCGAAGGCGAGATGACCGGCGACAAGCTGATCGCCGCCCTTCGGGACCGCGGCTGCCGCCAGCCGATGTACCTGCTGACCGGGCTGGTCAACGCTCCGGTCTGCGAGGCCGCCGATGGCGTCCTGCTCAAGCCGCCTCGGTTCGCGGCGCTCGAGAGCGTGGCCGCGGGCGTCCGATGACCTCATTTCGACCGATCCCCGTTCCGCCTGGAACGGGGATCTTTCGTTCCCGCGCCAGTGATGTTACACCCTCGCATCGGCCGCGGCAAAGCGGGCGGTCAATGAAAAAAAATAAACCCCCGTTCAGGCGCACGGGGGCTTTTTCGGTCAGCGGAGCGGCCGCATCGGCAGGCCGCCGCGGGCAACGAACTCCTCGATCTCTTTGGTGCTGAGGAGCTTGACGCCGATGCCGCGCTGCTCGCTGAGCAGCCGGACCTTTTCGCGGGCCTTGGCCGGGAACTTGCCGGGCATCATGCCCTTGCACTCGATGCCGTGGACGAGCTCTTCGCTGCCGTCGGCGTTCGTCCAGACGAAGGCCTTCTTGTCGAAGATGAAATCCGCGACATAGATGACGTCCTGGCGGCGTTTGCCGTCGGCGGGCGGCTTCAGGACGAACTGCACGTTCGGCGTGAAGTCGATGCCGGTGGCGGTCAGCAGCTTCGCCAGGATGTACTCGCCGTCCGTGGCGTACTGCTTGCCGTTGTACCGCAGGTGGGCCTTCTGCTTGGTGGAGGCCCCGACGTTCATGCTTTTCAAAAGGATGCCCTTCCAGTCAGCAGAGTCGACCAGATCGGCCATGGCCGCGCCTCGCTATTCCGGGTTGGAGAAAAGAACCTCTTTTGACAACGTGCCACAGCGTTCGGGAAGCGTCAAACGTCCGTAAAAAATTGCTCAACCGGGCAAAATAAAACGCCCGTCAGGGACGGGCGTCGGTTGCCTTGAGGCGGCTCAGGCCTTTCGGGCCAGGACGGCCGGATCGGCGCAGGGTTCCTCGAGAGCGGCCAGGGCGTGGCCTTCGACGACGGCGATGCGGCTGTCGATCTTCGGGACGCCGAGCAGCGCCTTGAAGAAGCCGGCCGCGTCGCCGAGATCGCCGGTCAGGCGCAGGATCTGGTCCTGCCAGCCGGCGAAGGCGTCGTTGCCGCCGTACTTGCCGCAGTCGGTGTGGCTGATCACGATGACGCGGCTCAGCCCGCGCTTGATGAGCGGGGCGATCTGCGCCGCCACGACCTCGCCTCGCGGCGTCATCCGTCCGCCGGACATCAGCTCCTTGGCCGCGCCGGGCACGGTCATCTGCATGAAGCCGTCGCGCAGGCCGAAGGCCTGACGCACCGCCGGGGCGAAGCCGCCGGGGCCGTGGAGGCGCCAGTCCATGCAGGTCAGGGCCAGGGTCCGCGCCGGATTCGCCTTGCGTGACGAACTGGCGGTGTAGCCGCGGACGCTGCGCATGACGCCCTTGAGCTTCGGGTGTTCGGTCAGGCAGCGCACCACCGGCGTGTGGCAGTGATCGGCCGTGACGACGAGCAGGTCCTCCGCGCCGTGCAGGTCGACGGCGGTGAGGATGTCCTCGATCACCAGATCGGCCGCGGCGCGGTTCTTCGGCAGGTACTTCAGCCCGGGGACGGCCAGCAGGTCGAAGCGGCGCGCGTCAGGCGGCCGCTCGTCCGGGTAGGTCCGGGCCAGGGCTTCGGGGATGGTCTCCCCGTTGTGAATGAACGAGTCGGAATCGGCGACCACCGTCATGTTGCAGCCGTGAGCGATCTCTGTCTGCTTCCGATTCGGCATCGCTTGCTCCTCCTTGAGGCTGTGGGACGTGGATCCGAGCCGTCGTAAATTAGCAGAGAAACGGCCGCGCGTCAACCCCCGCGTTTTTAGCTGTTGGCCGGGCGGCGCCTTTCTTGGGACCGGCGGGCGTCATTTGGTCCGGATGCTGGCGGAAAAGCAAAAACGGCCGTTTCAGGGCCGTTTTTTTATTTGAAAGCAAATCCTGACGGCCGGAGGGGATCGCCTGGCGGCGCGAATGATGCTTGTGAATGACCTTGAGCCGGGCCAGTTCGCGGTTCAGCCCGGCCGCCACGGCGGCGGCGGTCACGTCGTCGACGTCCCGTTGTTCCTCAAGCAGTTTTCTGGCGCGTTCGCGGGCCTCTTCCACCTTTTTCAGGTCGAGCTCTTCGGCCCGGTCGGCGGTGTCGGCCAGGACCACGACCTTGCTGCCCGGCTGGATCTCGATGAAACCGCCGGAGACGGCCAGGTACTCCTCTTCGCCGCCGGTCTTGACGGTCATCATTCCGGATTCGAGCACGGCCACGAGCGGCACGTGGTCCGGCAGCACGCTGATCTCCCCTTCCCGAGTGGGCAGGGTGATCTCGTCGACCTCCTGTTTGAGGACGAT
>JBAIWZ010000151.1:0-2469 GCA_037916955.1 Acutalibacteraceae bacterium
GGCCTTTGTTATCGCGGCATTGACAGCGCGCGGCCGCTGGCCGAAGATGACCGCGCACCTTGGAAAAGGAGCAGTCGCATGAAGATCAGCACCAGTCCGGTCGCCGCGACCGGCGTCAAATTCGTCATCGAGCAGGACGGCCGGATCGCCGGACGCGCCTATCTCTATGTCATGAGCAACGACCTGCACCCGGAGCCGTTCGGATTCCTCGAGGACGTCTTCGTCGAGCCCGAGTTCCGGGGCCGCGCCTTCGCCACGAGCCTGATCCATCAGGTCATCGACGAGGCCAAACGGCGCGGCTGCTACAAGCTGGTCGCCTGCAGCCGCCACGAACGCGTCGCCGTCCACCGGCTCTACCTTTCGCTCGGCTTCCAGGAGCACGGCTCCGAGTTCCGGTTGGACCTCGGCTGACCTCACCCGCCCGGCCGCCTCGGCCGGGTCTTTTATTTCCCGGTGTTGACCGCCCCGGCGGCCGGTGGTTAGCTTCGCTTGGTTCATTATAGAAAGGAGCCGATCATGGGCGGCGGAACCGCGGACAACTTCATTGCCGACTACTGGATCAAGAAAACCCTGCGCTGGTGCTGGTCGCGCGAGACGGCGTCGCCCGGCTGCCAGGCGGCCTGGACGCCGGATGCTCCGTCCTTCGGCCAGTGCGCGGTCACCGCGCTCCTGGTCCAGGATCTGCTCGGCGGCGAGCTGATCCGGACGGAAGTGCCGGGCTTCGGCTCGCACTACTGCAACCGCCTGGACTCGGGCCTGCCGGTCGACCTTACCTTCGACCAGTTTCCGGCGGGGACCCTGTTCCCGGCCGGCGAGCCGGTCGGCCGCGATCGCGTGCTGAAGTCCGAGCGGGCCGTCCAGGCCCGGACCGCCGAGCGCTATGAGCGCCTCAAGGCGGCCTTCGAGGCGCATTGCCGCGACTGGCCATGGCCCGAACACGTCCGGGGCTGCGTCCGTTCCGTCTAGTCAGTTGGCCCGACCGTTGTCGGGCCGTTTTTATTGTCCGCTTTCGCGCGGAAAGCCGTTTTTTTATATACTGGAGATGGATATGAGCGCTTTCCTGAAATTCGTCATCGCCCAGCTCGCCAAACACCGGCGCCGGACGGCCTCCTGCGCCGTCCTGTCGGTCGTCACGGCGCTGCTCGATATGGTCGCGCCGATCATCATGGGCCGCGGCATCGACCTGGCCGCGGGCCGGACGGCCTTTTTGTTCTTCGGCGGCGCCATCCTGGCCTGGTTCGCCATCAAGACGCTGTCGGATTGGCTGCGCGTCAAGATCTGGCTGATCGGCGGCCAGATCGCCTCGGTCGTCAGCACGGACTACGTCATGAAGGCGATGTCGACCCTGCTCGACAAGCCCCTGAGCTACCATTACGGCCAGAAGATGCACGAGGTCGGGGAAAAACTCGGGACCTTCCGCTGGGACCTGCGCAATTTCATCGATGGCAGCGTTTTCGATCTCGGTCCGGCCATCCTGGCGATCGCGGCCATCATCGGTTACCTCTTCTTCGTCGATTGGCGCGTCGCGGCGGTCATGGTCGTCTCGGTCGCGGCCTACATCCTGTTCACCCGTTCGGTCATGCCCAAGCTGATGACGGCGCGCGAGGCCTGGAACGAGGCCGATTCCAAGCTGGCCTCGACCGGCTGGGACGCCCTGCGCAACATCCTGGTGGTGAAATCGACGACCAACGAGGACCTCGTTCGCCGACGTCTCGACGAGAAGTGGGGGATACTCTGGAAGTGGGAGCTGGAGAACACGCGCGTCGACGGCCGGATGAACGTCGGACAGAACCTGGTCATCGGACTGGCGTCCTTCGGCATCCTGCTCCTCGGCGCCGTCGACCTGGCCGCCGGCCGGATGACCGCCGGCCAGCTGGCCTCCCTCATCGCCTACACTTTCCTGGTCTTCGGCTACATCCGCTACACGCAGTGGTCGATGCGCATGTTCCTGCGCGCCTCGACCGATTTCAAGATGCTCGAGCCGGAATTGGCCTCGGCCGCCGAGGACCTCACCGGCGGCCGGCCGCTGCCGATCGCGGGCGCGGTCGAATTCCGCGACGTCCGGTTCCGCTACCGCGAGGACCGTCACATCCTCGAGGACGTTAATTTCCGGGTGCCGGCCGGCGGCTCGATCGCCGTGGTCGGCGAATCCGGCGAGGGCAAGACGACGATCGTCGACCTGCTCGGCCGCTATTACGAACCGCAATCGGGCGCGATCCTGATCGACGGCGTCGACGTCCGGGAGATCAACCTGCGGTCGCTCCGGTCGCAGATGGCGTACGTGCCGCAGGACCTGACGCTGTTCCACGAATCCATCGGCTTCAACATCCGTTACGGCCGGCCGGACGCCTCCGACGAGGACGTCAGGCTGGCGGCGAAACGCGCGGCCCTCGACGACTTCATCGAGAAGCTGCCGGAGAAGTACGACACCGTCGTCGGCGAGCGCGGACTGAAGCTGTCGGGCGGCGA
>JBAIWZ010000152.1:0-6452 GCA_037916955.1 Acutalibacteraceae bacterium
GCGAACAGCCAGCCGGCGTGGGTCCGCCAGAAACGGTAATCGATCCGGTAGCCGGCGTAGAACAGGACGGCGCCGGGCAGGAGCCCGAACAGCGCCTGGTGTTTGACGTACCAGTAAGCGTCGCCGAATTTCTGGATGGCCACCGGCCCGGAGGCCGAGGTCAGCAGAACGAAACCCAGGAGCAGGAGCGCCCCGGCCAGGCCGAGAAATACGTAATCCGGATTCTTCGATCGCATAGGGTCGGCCCGGCGGCCGTCGGGTTCAGCGGCGCCGGCGCGGAGCCGGCGGGCGCCGGCCCGCCCGGTCGGGCTTGGCCATGACCGCCGCCGCCGCTTCGGAAGCGTTCTTGACGAAGACGAAGTTCAATTTCTTGCGGACCTCTTCGGGCACGTCGACCAGGTCCTTGCGGTTGTGGTCGGGCAGGACGACGGTCTTCAGTCCGTAACGGTGGGCGGCCAGGACTTTTTCCTTGATGCCGCCGACCTCCAGCACCCGGCCGCGCAGGGTGATCTCGCCGGTCAGCGCGACGTCGCGCCGCGCCGGCCTGTTCTTAAGCATCGAAATTATCGCCATGGCCATGGCGACGCCGGCGGACGGTCCGTCCTTGGGGATGGCGCCGGCGGGCACGTGGACGTGGACGTCGGAATTCTTGAAGAAGGTTTCCTTGATGCCGAGCTCGCGGGCCGACGAGCGGACGAAGGAGAAGGCGGCCTGCGCCGATTCCTGCATCACCTGGCCGAGATGGCCGGTGAGCATCAGCTGGCCCTTCCCGGGCATGCGCGTGGCCTCGATCTGCAGGATGTCGCCGCCGGTCTCGGTCCAGGCCAGTCCGGTGACCACGCCGACCGTGTCCTCGACGCCGGTGTCGGTGGGACTGAACTTTTCCGGCCCGAGCAGCTCCCCGACCGCCGCCTCGTCGACGGTCCCGTCGGCCTTGCCGCCCTCGGCCAGCTTGCGGGCCGACTTGCGGCAGATGGCGGCGATCGACCGCTCCAGGCCGCGGACGCCGGCCTCGCCCGTGTAGCTGCGGATGATCTTGAGGACGGCGCCGTCCGTGAATTTCGGCGGCGACTTCTCGAGGCCGTTGTCCTTGATCTGTTTGGGTATCAGGTGCCGCTTGGCGATGTTCAGCTTCTCGTCCTCGGTGTAGCCCGGGAACTCGATGACCTCCATCCGGTCGCGCAGCGCCGGCGGGACGGTGTCGAGCAGGTTCGCGGTGGTGATGAAGAGCACGTCGGACAGGTCGAACGGCATCTCCAGGTAATGGTCGGAGAAGGAGTTGTTCTGTTCCGGATCGAGCGCCTCCAGGAGCGCCGCCGAGGGATCGCCGCGGAAATCCGCGCCGACCTTGTCGATCTCGTCGAGCATGAAGACCGGGTTCCGCGTCTTGACCGTGGCCATGCCCTGGAGGATCCGGCCGGGCAGGGCGCCGACGTAGGTGCGCCGGTGGCCGCGGATCTCGGCCTCGTCGCGGATGCCGCCGAGGCTCATCCGGAAGAACTTGCGGCCGCAGGCCCGGGCGATCGACTTGCCGATGGAGGTCTTGCCGGTGCCGGGCGGTCCGACGAAGCAGAGGATCTGGCCGCGCATCTTGCCGACCAGCTTCTGGACCGAAAGGTAGTCGAGGATGCGCTCCTTGACCTTGTCCAGGCCGTAGTGGTCCTCGTCGAGGATCTTCTTGGCCTTGGCGATGTCGATCACCGACTTGTCCATGACGCTCCAGGGCAGGTCGCAGACCCATTCCAGGTAGGTGCGCAGGTAGGATATCTCGGGGCTGAACGACGGCATCGCCTTCATCCGGTCGTATTCCTTCATCGCCTTCTCCTTGACCGCCGGCGGCAGGCCGGCCTTCTCCAGGCGTTCCTTCAGCTCGTCGGCCTCGACCGTGCCGCCGATGCCCTCGAGCTCCTTCTCGATGGATTTCATCTGCTCGCGCAGGAAGACCTCGCGCTGCATCTTGTCGAGTTCCTTGCCGGTCTCGGCCTGGATCTTGGAGGCCATCTGCAGGACCTTGATCTGGCGGCCGAGCGCCTTGCCGACCGATTCGAGCTTGGCGTCGGCGGTCGCGGCCTCGAGCACCTCCTGCTTCTCCTCGACCTTCAGTTCAAGGTTGGCGGCGATCAGGTCGCAGAGCAGCCAGGGATCGGTGACGTTGAGGATGACCAGGAGGATGTCGAAGGGGACGTTCGCGCCCATGTTGACGACGCGCCGGAACTGGTTGAGCACGCTGTACATCGAAGCCTCGATCTTCTCGGTCTTCTTGACCGACGGTTCGACGAGCGGCTCGATCTTCGCTTTGACGAAGGGATCGGTCGAAACGAAGGCGGAGATCCGGGCCCGGGCGACGCCGTCGGCCAGCACGCGGACGCTCTTGTCTTCCTGCTTGACCACCTCGCGGATCTTGACCAGGGTGCCGACCCCGTGGACGTCGGCGAGGGCGACCTCCTCGGCGTCGGGGCTTTTCTGGGCGGCGAAAATGGCGACGCGGTTGTGCCGCATCGCTTCCTCGAGCGCCTTGAGCGATTTTTTGCGCCGGACGATGATCGGCACCGCGATCCGCGGGAAGACGACCGTGTCCCGGAGCGGGATCAGCGGCACCTCGGCGCTCTGCCGGTTGCCGAAAAGTTCCTTGAAGAAATCGCCGAATTGGTTCGCCATAACGCCTAAGCTAAGAGGCGCGTCAGCGCCGTGTTTCAGCCGCCGGCCGCGGCGCGTTTACTCAGGAAAAGAAAGCCAGGTCGGCCCTGGCCATGACCAGGCCGACGACCGCGGTCACCGCCGCGATCACCCAGAGCCGCATCACCACCTTCGGTTCGCTCCAGCCGATGGCCTCGAAGTGGTGGTGGATCGGCGCCGAACGGAACACCTTCTTGTGCCGCAGCTTCTTGGACGCGATCTGGATAATGACCGACACCGATTCCAGCACGAAGACGAAGCCGATGACCGGCAGGAGGAGTGCCGTGTTGGTCAGCATCGCCACGACGCCGAGCGTCACCCCGAGCGCCATCGCCCCGGTGTCGCCCATGAAGAACCGCGCCGGGTTGATGTTGAACCAGAGGAAGGCCAGCAGCGCGCCGACGATGACCGCGCAAAAGGCCGCCAGGTCGTTCTTCCCCTGCATGAAGGCGATGCTGCCGTAGGCCGCGTAGCAGGCCAGCAGCACGCCGCCGGCCAGGCCGTCGAGCCCGTCGGTCTCGTTCACCGAGAACGACGTGGCGACGATGACCAGGATGAAGACCGGAACGTACCACCAGCCGATGTTGAAGCTGCCGACAAAGGGCACGCGCAGCAGGTCCCAGTCGAGCTTGTAATAGAACCAGAGCGCGCCGACCGCGGCGATGAGGGTGTAAAGGATCAGCCGGTGGCGCATGCGCAGGCCGCCGCCGTGCGGGCCGATGCGCCGGACGTTCCAATAATCGTCGACCAGGCCGACGAGCGCCGAGGCGATGAGCGCGCCGAGCGGCAACAGCGTCTGCTGGCGCGAAAAGAAATCCATCTGCCGGAACCAGGCCGAACCGCTGGCCAGGGCGCCGTAGTGGAAGATGCCGATGACGGCGAGGAGCGTCCCCCAGACCAGGATGCCGCCCATGGTCGGCGTGCCGCTCTTGGCCTGGTGCAGCCTGGCGAAGATCGGCGCGCTTTCGGCGTCGCGGATCTGCTTGCCCAGCTTGTGCTTGTAGAGGAAGTTCGTCAGGAGAGGCGTCCAGGCGATGGCGATGACGAAGGACAGCGCCGCGAGCAGGAAGACCTTGATGACCTCGAAGAATTCCATAATACGGCGGGCGGCTCAGCGGTTCAGCATCACCGCGATGATGCCGCTGCCGGCCAGGATGGTCTCGATGACGGCCGTGGCGCCGAGCGTGATCAGGCCCAGCATGCGGTGCTTCTTCGCCAGTATACCCGAGAAAAAGCCGTTAATGAAGAAAAAAAGGATGCCGACGACCGGGAAGACGAACAGCTTCCACCACTCGGCGGCCCAATCCACGCCCAGTTCGACCGTGTAGTGGAGGCGGAGGAAGCCCAACTTGCCGATCCGGGGCAGGATGAACACCAGGATGGTGCCGAGGTCGGCCAGGATGGCCAGGCCGCAATAGGCGGCGAGCAGCTTGCCGGCCAGGTCGTTGGCGCCGATCAGATTGTCCAGGCGGACCGATTTTGCGGGCATAAGAGGATGTTCGGAACGTGAACAGCGTATCATCGGGGCCCGCTGGGCACAAGTCGCTTATTTAAGGCTGGGCGCGGCCGCTTCGGCCGAACGGGCGTCGTAGGCAACCCCCTTATATTATGGTAAAATTATCACAGTGGATTTCCACTTATGCTGAACAACGAACTGCTCAAAAAAATACTGCGCGAAACCGGCACTTTTGACGCCAAGGGCCTGGCCCAGCTGCTTAACGAAGCCAAGGCCAGGGATCCGAAGATGGCGCTCGAGACCTTCCTCCTGAAGGAGAAGAAGATGCCCGAGGAGATGCTCTACCGCATCGCCGCCCAGTATTACAAGCTGCCCTTCATCAACCTCCGGGACCTGCCGATCCGCCAGGACATCCTGTTCCTGATCCCGGAGCCGATCGCCGTTTCCCACAACATCGTCGCCTTCGAGCGGACCGGCGACGAACTGCGGGTGGCCACGCTCGACCCGACCGACCTTCAGACCTTCGAGTTCATCAAGCGCAAGACCAACTCGCGGATCAAGGTCTTCTACACCAACCCCTCGTCGCTCGACGAGTCGCTCAAGCAGTACAAGCAGAGCCTCTCCGCCGAGCTCGGCGCGCTGACCAAGGTCCCGACCAAGGAGGGCGAGGCGCCGTCGGCCGAGGAGGAGCGCGAGCTGTCGAAGCTGGCCGAGGACATCCCGATCGTCCGCGTCGTCGACTCGATCCTCGAACACGCGATCCTCGAAGGCGCGTCCGACATCCACATCGAGCCGTCGGAGACGGACGTCATCGTCCGGTTCCGCGTCGACGGCGTGCTCCGGCCGGTCATGACCTTCCCCAAGGTCGTCGCCTCGGGCATCGTCGCCCGCATCAAGATCCTGTCGAACCTGAAGCTGGACGAGCACCGCCTGCCCCAGGACGGCCGTTTCAAGATCGAGAACCCCAATTACAAGTTCTCCATCCGCGTTTCGGTGCTGCCGGTCGTCGACGGCGAGAAGATCGTCATGCGCCTGCTGTCGGAGACCGCCAAGGCCCTGTCCCTCGACCAGCTCGGCTTCCAGCCCAAACCCAAGAACATCCTCGTCCGCAACATCAAGAAGCCGCACGGCATCATCCTGGTCACCGGTCCGACCGGTTCCGGCAAATCGACCACCCTCTACTCGATCCTGGGCATGCTCAACACGCCCAAGGTCAACATCTCGACCATCGAGGACCCCGTCGAGTACCGGATGCCGGGCGTCAACCAGAGCCAGGTCAACCCGCGCATCGGCTTCACTTTCGCCTCCGGCCTCCGCGCCCTGCTCCGCCAGGACCCGAACGTCATCATGGTCGGCGAGATCCGCGACCAGGAGACCGCCGAGATCGCCGTCCAGGCGGCCCTCACCGGCCACCTGGTGCTCGGCACCCTGCACACCAACGACGCGCCGACGGCGCTCCCCCGCCTCCTCGACATGAACGTGCCGCCCTTCCTGATCGCCTTCACCGCCAACATGATCGTCGGCCAGCGCCTCGTCCGGAAGATCTGCCCGGGCTGCGTCCGCTCGTTCAAGCTGCCGACCCACATGATCGACCAGCTGCGCGAGCAGGTCGACCTGGACACGATCTGGAAGACGCTGCAGCGCGAAGAGGTCGTGACCAAGGACCAGAAGATCGAGGACACCACTTTCTGGCGCGGTTCGGGCTGCGTCCAGTGCGGCCACGAAGGCTACAAGGGACGCGTCGGCATCTACGAAGTGCTCGAGGTCACGCCCGAGATCGCCCGGATGATCAACGAAAAGCAGGACTCCGACACCATTAAACGGCAGGCCATCAAGGAAGGGATGGTGACGATGATTGAGGACGGCTTCGTCAAGGCCGTCAAGGCGGTCACCACCATCGAGGAGATCCTGCGCGTAACCAAAGACTGATGCCTTCGCTGTCCGAAAGGATCGACGCCTTTCTCCTGCGGTACTCCTCGGTGCCGCTGGCTCAAAAGATATTCTTCACCGAGAACTTGAGGGTGATGATCAAGGCCGGTTTGTCGCTGTCCGAGGCGCTCAACACCCTCGCCCTGCAGGCCGACTCCAAGTTCTTCCGCAAGATCATCCTGCTGGTCAAGAACGACGTCGAGTCCGGCAAGCAGATGTACGTCGGACTGGCCAAGTTCCCCAAGGTCTTCCCCAACGTCTTCGTCAACATGGTCCAGATCGGCGAGGTCTCGGGCACGCTGGACGAGGCGCTCAAGGAGCTGACCGACCAGATGAAGAAGGACCACAAGCTCCGTTCGAAGGTGAAAGGCGCCATGACCTACCCGATCGT
>JBAIWZ010000153.1:0-2721 GCA_037916955.1 Acutalibacteraceae bacterium
CGTAGTAAATAATATTTACCCTTGACCCATATATCGCGATATCACCATCAAACGGATACTCAGAATATGCTATCGGCCTTCGTTCGACGTTCTGTTCGAATTGAGGCAGCACTATGCCTGTTTTGCTTGTATATATAAGCTTGATTTCATTTTTCTCACGGAAGCGAGAACGGTGGTCGCTCTTTGACGGTGGAAAAAATTTATAAGCTTCATCTATAGGAGAAAATTCTTCAATAATTTTTGCGCCGGATTCGACTATAGATTCTCGTAAACGTTCAATACCCGCGATACCTTCAAAGAAAACGACTTTAGGGTGAACTTTCGAGCTTGCCGCCAGTGCCTGCAAATCACCCAAAATATCTTTGACACCTTGCTCCTGATCCTCAAGAACCTTCTTTCGATCCCTGATCATCGCGAGGATATTTTCAGGTGACTCTGAAACAAAAAGTCGTTTTTTACCCTGTTGACTCGACGTCATCAGACCTCTCTCGATGAGCGATTCAATCATGACGTAAGTTGTGGCCCGGTTTACGCCAGATTTTTTTGCAATTACCTGAACAGGTGCCGCACCAAGTTCGACTGAAGCAATATATACTCGGGCCTCTTTATCAGAAAGCCCAATCTTTTGAAGTTCTTTATCAAGGTAGGCCATAGCCGCGACTATTTAGAATATTTTTCGGCTGCTTCCCAAGCCAAATTATAAAGCGTTCGAACTGTGTCCGCGATCTCTTTTGATTCAACGATGATTCCAACTTCTGAACTTTTAAATGCGAGAGCGGCCACCTTATCTCCGTAGATTGACAATTCACCAGCAAAACCAAACATGTCCTGGGGTAATCGTCTAGTTAACCATCCGGCCTCGCTCTGGGACGGGTATGTTTGTGCCGGGCCCGATTTCGTATACAAAGTACGAATCCTGACACCACTAGAGGCTAATTCTTTCCAAAGCGGGCCCATTTCAGCCTCCGTAGTGACCTCGCGCGAATAATCGATTGCTGCAATGTTATCTATTTGTTTAACCTCTTTAACGGTTGCTAACAAATCTTGATGTACCATTTTTAGCCCTTCCTTACCTTCAAATAAAATGACCTTTGGCGCATGCGATGAAGAAGTCAACACTTGCAGTTTCGGCAATAACCGATTGAGAAGATCTTTCTTGGTCTCAATCGTTTCAATCTCCTTGTCAAAAATTAAATTAATTGTTTGAGGTCGTGCCGTTACATAGTATCTCTTCTTCCCCTTCTGGAACGAACTCATCAGGCCGCGCTTGATGAGCGACTCGATCATGATGTAGGTCGTCGGGCGGTTGACCGTGGCTTTGGCGGCGATGGTCTGGGCCGTGGACGGACCCAATTCCAAACCGGCCAAATAGACTTTGGCCTCTTTTTCCGAAAGTCCGATCTTTTCCAGATCCTTTTCCAAGTCCTCTCGCATAGGCGTAAAAGTGTCACAAACGTAACACTTTAACGTCGGCCGGTCAAACTGTCAAGCGGGCAATCCCCCTCCCGCCTTCGCCATGATTGACAGAACCTCGCAACCGGTATTAGCTGAACTGTTCCGCCGGACAATGTCACGGAACGGAGGCTAAAAATGAGACCGACCCGCGTTCTTTACATCGCACTCACCGCGCTGCTCCTGGCCGCGCCCGCCGCGCGAGCCGATCAGGCCTCCGATCCGGAGGACCCCGATCAGCCGGCCAAGGCCGAGCCCGCCAAGAAGCCCGGCCTGCACCTCAAGCCCAACGCCAAGTGGAATCTGCTCGGCCACGGCCTTGGCATCCCCGTCTACTTCCTGTGGATGACGACCGCGCACGAGGGCAGCCACGCGCTGCTCGCTACCGCGAGCGGGATGGACGTCGTCGCCTTCAAGCCCTACCCCCACATGGAGGACCTGGGCGGCGGCCGGCAGTTCGTCTGGGGCAGCATGGCCGCCAAGGGCAACTTCACGCCCACGCAGGAGGGCTGGATGCTGGCCGGTCCGAGCATCACCGACTTCACGCTCTTCACGGCGTCGGACCTGCTGCTCACCTACGGCGTCAGCCCCGACTCGACTGTCGCTCCGTTCATCCTGATGGGCGGCATGATCTGCCCGCTCGTCGACTTCCTCTGGAACGTCAACGGGCCGTCGGCCACCAACGACACCACCCGGCTGGGCAAGATCATCGGGATGCCGAAGTGGAGCATCATGGTCGTCGGCGACGCGCTGGCGGCCGTGGCAGTCTGGCGCGTCCTGCATCATGGACGGAACATCCTGTTCGAGCCCGACAAGCCGGGCCCGGCCAAGGCCTCGCTCATGGTCATGCCGACCTTCGGCGTGAACCGCGAGAACGGCGCCAGCCAGATCGGCCTGTCCGCCTTCGGCACCTTCTAGCGCGACCGCGCACCGCCCGTCACTCCGACGGGCGGTTTTTTATCGGCCGAAATCAACACCTGGTCATTCTCGGCCGATAAACCCTGAACCCGAGCGATAGCGAGCGGTTCGGGGTCCATAATTAGCGGGTCTTGACGCCTTTTTCACCCTCTGCTAACTTACCGCAGCCGCGTTGAAAGGCGGCTGCCAACAACCCGGGAGGTGGCGCGACACGGAGTTTCCCGACGACCCGCGTCCATGAAACGGCCAGCGCCGGCTCGGAAGGCACGGCGCCCTGTGAGGTCCCGAATGAGGTCAAGGCGTCTGAAACGACGGCCCCCTGGTTCCCGGGGGCGGTACAAATCAGGGAAC
>JBAIWZ010000154.1:0-1505 GCA_037916955.1 Acutalibacteraceae bacterium
GGCGCGGCGCCGCGACCCTGCTGACCCGCGCGGAAAGCGGGGCCGACACGGTCAAGGCGGCCGAACAGCTCGGTCTCACGGAGGCCGCGGCCTGGATGCGGCGGATCATCAACCGCCGGCCCAAGCGCTGACCTCTCTCCGTCCCGTCGCCCGTCTGATCATTCGATCAGGCGGGCGTTTTATTTTTCGGACAAAAAACCGGCCCGAAGAGGGTCGGTGCCGGGACGGAGTGCCGTCAGCACTGGTGGCAGTAGTAGATCACGATGACCGCGACCGCGAACCAGAAGATCATCGAGATCAAGCCGGGGCCTTTCACGTCGTATTTGCCCTCGACGATGGCTTTCTTGTCGATCTCGCCGCCGCAGGAAGGGCAGGCCGCGGTCGGCGAGCCGAACGCGATGAAGCTTTTGACCTCGCCCAGGACCTGCATCTGGGCGTTCTTGGCCAGCAGGGTCCGGCAATGGGGGCAGCGGAACTGCGTCGGTTTCATGGATCCGCCTTTCTCGTTTTCGGCCGCAGCCGGATTCAATGAACGATTTCCGCCATGGTTGCACCAAAAAAAGAGCCGGTCAAGGCTCCCGTTCCGCTCCGGATCCTCAGCGGGCCGGCCGCAGCAGCGGCAGCGGGTCGATCCAGTCCTTCAGTTCGCCGGCGGTCCGGACGTAGCCCCGGATGTCGACCGTCCGGCCGAGATGGATCGCCAGGTGGAGGTGTTTCCTTTCGCCGTCGGTCTCGGCGCTGTAGCCGGTGCCGAGCACGCCGAGTTCGTCGCCGGCCTCGAGCGCGTCGCCCGGTTTGGCGGCGATGCTCGCGAGCCGAAGGTGGCCGTAGATGACCGTCACGTCGGACCCGTCGATCACGCAGCGCTGGACGGCGACTCCGCCGTAGCCGCTGGCCCGTTCCTTGAGCGCCAGCGCGCCGGAGCAGACGACATGGATCGGAACGTCGGCCGTCTGCTCGGCGGGCGTGGTTTCGAAATCGACCCCGGTGTGGAAACCGGAAAAACGTTCGGGGGTCACCGGCGAGTGGCCCGGCGAGACCTCCAGGCCGAACGGCTTTTTGGTCACCCGGTCGAGCGCGCCGGCGATGGGTTCTGCGAGCGGCGCGATCGCGGGTCCGGGCGCGGACGGGACCGCGGGCGGGGGAGCGTCGGCTGGCGGCGCGGTCTCGGGCGTTGGCGCCGGCTGGACGACGGGTTGGGCCGGTTGCGCCGGCGCCGGTTTCGGCGTCCGGCCGAGATAGCCGATGATCACTGCCGAGGCGGCCGCGGCCACGACGATCACGATGAACAGCAGGTTCTTTTTCATGGAAGCATTATAGCAATTTTCGGCGCCTCGAAGCGACAGCCGTTTTTTTGACGCCCCACGGCCCCTTGGCTACGTTGAATTCAGGTCTTTTCAATCTGTAGAAAAGGGAGTCGCCATGCGTCCGATCAGGCCGCACGCTTTGGCGCCGATCCGTGCCTTGCTGACCTGCCTCCTCTTCTCCCTGTCCGTTCCGACGCT
>JBAIWZ010000155.1:0-2721 GCA_037916955.1 Acutalibacteraceae bacterium
ATTATCCGGAGAGATACGGAGATACGGAGATTCGGAGAATGTCTCCGGCTCCGCATCTCCGTATCTTCGTATCTATATACTATGAACGTCTTCCAGAACGCCCTGGCCCAGCTCAAGGCCGCGGCCGAAAAGACCGAGATCGACCCGAACGCGCTCGAGGTGCTGCGCCGGCCTAAGCGCGTCATCCAGGTATCCGTCCCGGTCCTCATGGACGACGGCACGGTGAAGGTCTTCGACGGCTTCCGCGTCCAGTACAACGACGCCCGCGGGCCGTTCAAGGGCGGCGTCCGTTTCCACCCCGACACCGACCTGAACGAGGTCAAGGCGCTGTCCTTCTGGATGGCCATCAAGTGCGCCGTGGCCGGCGTGCCCTACGGCGGCGGCAAGGGCGGCGTGACCGTCGATCCGAAGAAGCTGTCGAAAGCGGAGCTGGAGCGGCTGTCCCGCGGCTACCTGAGGGCCATCGCGCCGTTCATCGGGCCGGACGTCGACGTGCCGGCGCCGGACATGAACACCAATCCGGAGATCATGGGCTGGATGGTCGACGAGTACGCCAAGGTCGCCGGCAAGTTCACCCCGGCCGTGCTCACCGGCAAACCGCTGGCGCTCGGCGGCAGCCTGGGCCGGACAGCGGCCACCGGAAGGGGCGGCCTGTACGTTCTCGAGGAGTTCGCCAGGCAGGCGAAGCTCAAGCCGGAGAAGACTACCGTCGCGGTCCAGGGCATGGGCAACGTCGGATTCTATTTCGCGAAGCTCGCCCGCGCCGCCGGCTACAAGATCGTCGCCATGTCGGATTCCCGGGGCGGCGTCTTCGATCCGCTCGGCCTCGATCCGGAAAAGGCCGCGGCCTATAAAAAGGAGAAGGGGAGTCTGGAGGGTTTCCCCGGCGCCAGGGCCGTCACCAACAAGAAGCTGCTCGAACTGGATGTCGACGTGCTGGCGCCGGCGGCGATGGAAAACCAGATCACCGGGGAGAACGCCGGGCGGGTGAAGGCCAAGGCCGTCCTGGAGCTGGCCAACGGCCCGACCACGCCCGAGGCCGACGCCAAACTGGAGAAGCGCGGCGTGCCGGTCATTCCCGACGTGCTGGCCAACGCCGGCGGCGTCGCGGTGTCCTACTTCGAATGGGTCCAGAACCGGCAGGGTTATTACTGGACCGAGGCCGAGGTCAACGCCAAACTCCAGTCGCTCATGTCCGCTGCGTTCCGCGAGGTCGCCGCCGTCGCCGCCGGGAAGAAGGCGACGCTGCGGCAGGCGGCGTTCATCCTGGCCGTTTCGCGCATTCAGGAGGCGATGCTGGCCCGCGGCTGGCGCTGATCCCTTGATAAAAAAGACCGCTCCGGCGAACGGAGCGGTCTTGCGTTTCAGGGAGACGGCGTGGCGTCGGCAGCGAAACCGACCAGCCAGGCGCCCTGGAAGGGCAGGCCGACGACGACGCGGCAGGAGAACAGCCATTCCGGCGTCAGTCGCGCGCGCAGGCCGAAGGAGCCGACGACCCAGGTGCGGATCAGCCGTTCGCGCTGGTCGGCGGCCAGGCGGTTGCCGAGTCCGGCCAGGACGTACAGGTACCGTTCTTCGGACCAGCGGTCGACGGTGTAGTCGTACCGTTCGAATCCGGCCGAAAAACTGAGGACGACGCGCCGGCCCGGATTCAGGTCGAGCCGGGTTGCAGCAGCGATCCGGTCCCACAAGTGGAAGAAATCCGGATTGGACTGGGCGTACAGCTCGAAGTCCAGGTTCGGGCGCAGCAGCCTGAGGCTGTCAGGCGTCCGGGGCGCGGCTTTCGGCGTCAGCGGGCCGTCGACGGGTTTGAACGGCGCATCCGCGACCGCCGCGGCGCTGAGCCGGAGGTCCAGCCGGCGTTGGGGCGCGCCGAGTTCGAGCTCCGGAAGGTCCAGGCTGAGCCCGCCGCAATGCCGCATGCAGAGGCGGAATCCGGCGCCCGGTTCATCGAGCGCCAGGCGCGGCCAGCCGGCCCCGCCGCCGGCGTCGGCGAAGACTCCGGAGGATAAGAGAAGGATAGCCGCTACAACGGCGCGCGCGGCCCAAGACCGCATATGGCACCTCTCCGCTGAAGATCACAAGGTACTCTCTGAAATGTAGCGGGACTGCGCGAATTGTCCATCCTTTTACGTCCCCGAGCGTTGTCGAGGCCTTTCTTCCGGGATATAATCCGGTCATGAAAGAACTGGAAAAGAAGATCGACCTCAAGCCCTGGTACGTCGGTTTCGGCGCGCTGGCCGCCGGTTTCGCCGTGGTCATCGGCGGTTACCTGGCCTTCGGCGGCACCCTGCTCGAACTGGTCGCTTCGCTTTTCGCGGCTGCGGCCGCCGCCGCGGCTCTGGGAGTGCAGATGAAGCGCCGCCTCTATCCGTGGCTGTACTGCACGCTCGCCGGCCTGGTCGTCGGCCTCTTCTCCTGCCTGCAGTTCTATTGGGGCGACCGCTTCGAACGGGAATTCTTCGTCGCCATGGCCACGCTGGCCTTCTTTCTGGTGCTCGGCTTCATTATCGGCATGGCCGCCGAGTTCGTCAGGCTGATCCACTTCATCACCCACGGCGGCGATATCCGCGTCTATCCGCGTCGCCCGGCCGCGCCCGCCGCGTCCCGCAGCCGGGATTTGTCATAAGCGCGGGCGCAAAGTAACATAAGCCGGCATCGTCATCCTTCCGACTATGGCTTCTTACGACCACAAGCGGCTCGAAAAGAAATGGCAGGACG
>JBAIWZ010000156.1:0-2139 GCA_037916955.1 Acutalibacteraceae bacterium
ACGCAGACACCGACGCCTGTCGTCACATCCACATACACGCCGACGAACACTCCGACCAGCACTCCGACCAATACGCCGACCAACACTCCGACCAATACGCCGAGCGCCACGCCGACCCCTACGCCGACGAATACGCCAACGCCGACGAGCACCCCGATGAACTCGCCGACGAACACACCAACCTTCACGCCGACTCCGACGCCGACTGCGACGCCGCCCCCTCCGCCGCCACCGCGGACCAGTTTCTATACCGTCAATCCCTGCCGGGTGATTGACACGCGCAACCCGGACGGCCCCTCGGGCGGCCCCTCTCTGGCGGCGGGCACGACCCGCACCTTCCAGGTCGCGGGCCTCTGCGGGATTCCGTCCACAGCAAAGGCCGTAGCGATCAACCTGGCGGTCGTGCTGCCGTCGGACACGGGGGACCTGCGTCTCTATCCCGCCAGCCTTTCGGCGCCGATGGCAAGTACAGTG
The DNA here is from genome assembly GCA_037916955.1 of Acutalibacteraceae bacterium. Classification (GTDB taxonomy): domain Bacteria; phylum Patescibacteriota; class Patescibacteriia; order SG8-24; family SG8-24; genus JBAIWZ01. Next base: position 475 of record JBAIWZ010000156.1, read on the forward strand.
AACTTCAAGAGCGGCATCATCCGGGCCAACAACGGCACGGTCGCTCTCGGCACTTCCGGACAGGTCACCGTCCAGTGCGACATGCTCTCGGGCGCCACGGATTTCTTCGTCGACGTCTACGGGTATTACCAGTGAGGAATCAGGAGAAGATAACCATGTTTCAGAAGATTGCTCGGTCGGCTTTTGCCGCATGTCTCGGCCTTCTGGTCGCGGAGGCGGCCCGTGCCGGCGGCCCCTACAGCTTCTTCCCGCTGACGCCCTGCCGCGTCGTGGACACCCGCAATGCGGTCGGACCCCAGGGAGGCCCCGCGCTCGCCGCCAACACCGTCCGAAGCTTCACCATCATCGGCGTCAACAGCTGCGGCGTCCCCGCCACCGCCAAGGCCGCGGCCATGAACGTCACGGCCATCCAGGCGACCGATGCCGGCGACCTGCGGATCTGGCCGTATCAGAGCCCGGTGCCTCTGGCGAGCGTGATCAATTTTTCAACGGCGGACTTCGCGCTGGCCAACGGGGCGATCATTCCGCTGGCCAACATCAGCGGGATTGACATCTCGGTTCAAACGGACATGCCGCCAGGCTCGACCGGCACCGTCAACCTCGTCATCGACGTCGCCGGCTACTTCCAGTAGCCGGGCCGCCGAACAACTGGCACCGATCTGAAGTGACCGGCGACGCTCGCGCTCGTCATCCGCTGAAGGGCCTTCGTCTCTCCTCTTTGCGCGCGCTCATCAGGCGATGCGCAACGCTTCCGATTTCCGTGTATCATGCTGTCGCCAATAGCAGAGAGCAGAGCAGACTCGGGCCGGGTCCTGAACGATTGGGAATCAGCCTGCATTGCTGGCTGTTAGCGCAGGTGCCGAGGCCGCGTGGGGCCGAGTCACCCGTTCCCAGACACCTGTACGGAAACTGTTTCAAGGGTCAATGGTGCATTAAACCGTAGAAGTTTCTCTACGCCCACGAGTCGGGAGGTTGGAAATGCGGTCCCGAGCCCGGTGGCGGATCGCCGCGCTCATCGTCCTGGTCTTCTCGGCCCTGATTTTGGTGCCTTCGAGCAGGGCCCAACTTGCCAGGATCTCCAAGGGTACGGCGACGCCGACCGCCTCGATGGCGGCGGCAGGCGCCCCGGCGACTCAGTTTTCCGAGGCCTTTGTCGGCCCCTGGGCCAACGCGGGCCAGATCCGCTACGAGGCGATGGCGGTCGACGGCCAGGGCAACATCGTCGTCGCCGGTTCCTTCGTTGGACAGATCAACTTTGGCGGGGGCAACATTCTGTCCAAGGGCGGACTGGATATTTTCATCGCCAAGTACTCCTCCAACGGCGCCTATCTGTGGTCCAAGGGTATCGGAGGGTCCAGTGACGATTGGGCCAAGGCGGTCGCGGTCGACCCTTCCGGCAACATCCTCATTACCAGCTGGTCTGGCAGTGGAACGGTGGATTTCGGCGGCGGCCCGGTCAGCCTGGTAGCTGCCTATCTGGCCAAGTATGATCCCAACGGCGGCTACCTGTGGGCGAAGGCCCTGGGTACGAACATCGCCGACGGCACCGCCCTGGACACGGACTCGAGCGGCAACGTCATCGTCAGCGGTTACTTCACGGGGCCCTGCGACTTCGGCGGCGGCCCCATTTCCAGCGTCAAGAGCGGCGACGCCTTCCTGGCGAAG
>JBAIWZ010000157.1:0-6403 GCA_037916955.1 Acutalibacteraceae bacterium
CCGAAACTGGAATCCGATTCCGGCTTCTGACGGCCCCGCGTCTCAAAAACCCCGCAGCTCTCTCGAGCGGCGGGGTATTTTTTATCCGCTATGGCAATTCACGGACAATTCTTTGCTTTTCTCCAACCCGCGGCCGCCGCCTCAGCTTCAGTACAGAACCAACGCTCGCCGGCCGAAACGTCGATCACCGTCTTGTCGTAAGAGGCGCACCCAGGCAAATGGTATATCTTGCCGCCAGAGGAAATATTTCCTTTGATTACACAACTGGCTGATGGAGCGCTTGACGACATCGTATCAGTGTCAATAACTGGCGTGCCCGTGACCGGCGCCGGCTCGGCCTTCATATTCAGACTGCCGGCACAGGTCGCCGCTGCCCAAAGACCCAGCCCATTATCCTTGGCCGACTTCTCCGCGGCTTTATATTCTTTTTGAAACTTATAGGGAATGTCGTAAGTATATTCGTAAGCGTAACCATCTCCGATCATTTTCAACCCATAATCAGTGCCGTCCTCAAGAAACACAAAACGCAATAACCGGCCGTATTTATCCCGGTCGTCCTGGGAAGCGTCCGCTTCCAAACGAACCCTCCGGCCTTCCAGCAATTGATGAGCCTTCTCGGATGACTCCTTGCCAAAACACTCGACCGATTTGCGCGGGTCGACAGTCTCGGGAGTATTGATGCCGACGACCCGTATTCTCTCGACCGAACCATCAATATCGACGTCAAAGGTGTCGCCATCGACGACTTTCTTGACCGCAAAAAAACTGGGCGCGGTTTGAGGAGAGGCGTCCGTCTTCGAAACCGCAGCTGGAATCTGCGTCGAAGAAGCCGGCTCGACTGTTGGAGCTTGGGTGGCCGGTTTTGCCTGGTCGATCGGCACGGAACCGGCGGACTCGGCACAACCTGCCCCTAAAAAAATAACGGCACAAAGTACCGCCATGAACGCTCGCGCCGGGTTGTGCATATGACCGATTCTTTTACTTCACGTCCGCCGCGGCGGCGGCGATGCCCTCGGCAAAGGTCGGAAAGGCGTGGATCATGTTGGCCAGGTCGCCGTAGGTCAGGCCGGCGTACATCGCCAGGGCGATCTCGTGGATCAGCTCCGCGGCGGCCTCGCCGACGATGTGGCCGCCGAGGATCTCGCCGGTCTGGCGGTCGGCGACGATCTTGACCAGGCCCGCCATGTCGCCCACGGCGAGCGGACGCGACAGCGCCTTGTACGGCGACCGTCCGACGGCGACGTCGCGCCCCGCGGCCCGCGCTTCCTTCTCGGTCATCCCGACCGAGCCGACCTCCGGGTGGCAGAAAGTGCCGCGCGGCAGGATGCCCAGGTCGACCTTCAGCTTGTGGCCGAGGAGAGCGTTCTTGGCGGCGGCGAAGCCCTCGCGGTGAGCGACGGCCGTGTACATCATCCGGCCGGCCGCGTCGCCCGCGGCGTAGATCGCCGGATTCGTCGTCTGCAGGAAATCGTTGAGCACCAGCCGGCCGCGGGGATCGATCTGGACGCCCGCCTTTTCCAGGTCCAGGTCGGCCAGCGCCGGCCGCTTGCCGGTCGTGACCATCACTTCCTGGGCCAGGATCTTGCGGACGCGCTTGCCTTTGACCGGCTTGACCCTGACCTCGCGCAGGCCGCCGGACTTCTTGACCGACACGACGCTCGTGGAAACCAAAAGTTTGATCCCTTGTTTCTTGAAAGAATCGGCTACGACCGCCGCGATCTCATCGTCCTCGTGCGGCAGGATGTGGTCGGAATATTCGACGACGGTGACGTCGACGCCGACCGGCGCCATGATCTGGGCGAACTCGACGCCGACCGGACCGCCGCCGATGATCACCATGGACTTGGGCGTCTTCGTGAATTTCAGGGCGTCGACCACGGTCAGATAACCGGCCTCCTTCAGTCCTTCGACCGGCGGCACGAAGACCGTCGAACCGGTCGCGACGACGAACCGCTTGGCGGCGTAACGCCGGCCCCTGACCTCGATCTCGTCGCGGCCGGTGAAGCGCGCCGAACCGCGGATCAGTTCCACTCCCAGGCTGTCCAGGTACTTCTCGACCCGGCCGCCGCCGGTGATCGAATCGACGATATTGTGCTCGCGCCGCATCATCGAACCGAAATCGACGCCGACCTTGGGGATGCGGACGCCGAACTCCTTGCCGCGCTCGGCGGCGATCAGGTTCTCGACCGAACTCAAAAGCGACTTGGTCGGCATGCAGCCCCAGTTCGGACACTCGCCGCCGAGCCGCTGGGCGGACTCGACGACGGCGATCGACGCGGCCCCTGATTCCCGGGCCGCTTCCGCGGCCGAGGTGCCGGCGGGGCCGGACCCGATGATGATGATGTCGAATCGCTTCACCGGCATACCGGTTACTCTTCGTCCTCGTCGTCCTCGACGTTCTGGACCGAACCTTTGGCGTGGCACTTCGGGCAATCTTCAGGTTCGTCGTCGGGTTTGGCCGGCGGATCCGGCTCGTAACCGCAGACGGTGCATTGCTTGGCCATAGGCCTTGGGGTTAAGAGTTACGCGTTAATTATATCACGGACCGGGCCGGAAGACGGCAAGACCGGAAAAACCGTCCGGGACCGAACCTCCGCTGGCCAAGCGGAATAATCGCCGTCCCCCGGTCTTGACAAACTTGTCGGCGCGCCTTGACCCGCGCCTCCCGGGGGAATATCATAGTGGCGGTTCCTTAAACGACGGAGAGAAGAGGAGACTCCAATGCGCCAGACGGAAAAGTGCGCGGCCCTGACGGCCGCCCTGCTTGCTTTCGTCCTGCTCGGCTGCGAGCCGCACTACCCGGTCGGGTACGAGCCGCCCGATGCCGCGCCTGATGTCGTGTCGACCTGTCCCGATCAGCCCTGCGAGAGCGGCCTGGCCTGCGTCGACGGCGTCTGCGTCGCCCAGGCCCCGGACAGCGGTCCCGCCGTCTGTCCCGAAGCAGCCTGCGCCGACGGCCTCGTCTGCGAGAACGGCGTTTGCGTCGTCCCGCCGCCGGCCGACGCCGGAAGTCCCGCCTGCGTGACCATGTGCCACCGGCCGGACACCAGCGCGGAGGCGCCGCACGAGACCTGCGTCGACCAGGAAGCCGTCGAGGCCCACCGGTCGCACGGCGACACGCTTGGCGACTGCCAGGCGCCGCCGCCCGACGACGGAACGCCGCCCGACGACGGCGGCCCCGCCGACCAGGCCTGCGCTGACGGCAAGACGGCGATCTGCCACGTGCCGCCCGGCGATCCGGCCAACGCCCACACGATCTGCGTCGGCGCCAAGGCCCGGAAGGCGCACCTCGATCACGGGGACACCCTCGGACCCTGCGGCCAGACGGCCACGGTCGTCATGCTGATCGCGGACGCCAAACCGGCGTTCCCGAACCTGAAGCCCCTGTTCGACGCCGAACACGGCTACAAGGTCAGCTATTCGGACCTGGTCTTCCGGCCCGACTCGCCGGCCTTCCAGTGGCGGTTCCTGCCGCTCCACGGACAGGACGTCCCCAAGCTGCCGAAGCTGCCCAAGCAGCGCCTGCCGCTCCACTCTCCGAAGAAGTAGTCTTAGTCAGCCCCGCCGCTCCGGCCGGGCTGATTTTTTTTCGGGGCCGCCGAGGTCGGTCGGGCCGCGTTTTTCTGCTACAATATCCGCATGACCAACCGCCAGATCGCCGACAAACTCCGCGAGATGGCCGCCTTCTACGAGATGGAAGGCGTCCAGTTCAAGCCGCGCGCCTACGAGAAGGCGGCCGACTCGGTCGAATCCTTCGACCGCGACCTGGCCGATATCTACGATGCCGAGGGCGCGGAGGGTTTCCGGAAAGTGCCCGGTGTCGGCGAGGGAATCGCGGCGCACATCGAACAGATCCTGCGGCGCGGCACCTTTCCCGAATACGAACGGATGAAACGCAAGTATCCGGTCGATGTCCAGTCGCTGACGAGCATCGAGGGCGTCGGCCCGAAAACGGTGAAGACGCTCTTCCGGAAACTCGGCGTGAAGAACCTGGCCGACCTGGAGAAGGTCGCGAAGGCCGGCGCCATCGGCAAGCTGCCGCACTTCGGAGCGAGGACCCAGGAGAACATCCTCAAAGGTCTCGACCAGCTGCTGAAGCGGCCGGGCGGACGGCATCTGCTCGGCGAGGTGCTGCCACTGGCGCAGCGGATGGAACGCGATCTCTCCAGGGTCAAAGGCGTGAAGCACGCCGTCGTCGCCGGTTCGATCCGGCGGCGCCAGGAGACGGTCGGCGACCTCGACATCCTGGTGACGACCTCCGACCCGGACAAGGTCATGGCCCGGTTCATCGAATTCCCGGATGTCGCCGAAGTGATGGAGCACGGGCCGACCAAGACGACCGTCCGCCTGACGAACGGCATGCAGGCCGACGTCCGGGTCATCGCCGACAACAGCTTCGGCTCGGCCCTGCAGTACTTCACCGGCTCCAAGGACCACAACGTCATCGTCCGCAAGATGGCGATCGCCAAAGGGCTGAAGCTGAACGAGTACGGCATCTGGAGGGGCCGGAAACGCCTCGCCTCGCTGACCGAGGCCGAGGTCTACCGCGTCCTCGGCCTTCCATATATAGAGCCCGAACTGCGCACGGCCTCGGGCGAGATCGAGGCGGCGCTCGCCGGCCGGCTCCCCAAGCTCATTCCCTACGGCTCGGTCCGCGGCGACCTGCAGACGCAGAGCAACTGGACCGACGGCACGGCCCCGATCGCCGAGATGGCCGAGACCGCCCGCCGGCTCGGGCTCGAGTACATCGCCGCGACCGACCATACCCAGTCGCTGGCCATGGTCGGCGGACTCGACGAAAAGATGCTGGCGGTGCAGGGCGCGGAGATCGACAAGCTGAACAAGAAGCTCGGCGGCGGCTTCCGCGTGCTCAAAGGCACGGAGTGCGACATCAAGAAGGACGGCTCGATGGACCTGAAGGACGAGGCGCTGGCCAGACTCGACCTCGTCGGCGCGTCGGTCCACTCCTACTTCCGCCTGCCGCGGGCCCAGCAGACGGCGCGGATCATCCGGGCCATGGAAAATCCGAATGTCGACGCCATCTTCCACCCGACCGGGCGCGTACTCATGAGGCGTGAACCATACGACGTGGACATGGCGAAGATCGTCAAAGCGGCCAAGGCCACCGGCACGGCGCTGGAGATCGACTGCTACGCCGACCGGATGGACCTGAACGACGCGCACGTGCGCCTGGCAGTCGGGGCCGGGGTCAAACTGATCATAGATTCGGACGCGCATCACGTCAGTCACCTGGGAAACCTCGACCTGGGCGTGGCCATCGCCCGCCGCGGCTGGGCGTCGGCCAAGGACATCCTCAATACCCGCCGCCTCCCCGAGCTGCTCAAGTGGCTGCAGACGCCCAAAAAGCGCCGCAAATAAGGCTGGACAAAGCGGCGATACGGCGGTAAGCTCTGCGAACTATGAGAGAGGGCTTCGAACCCGAACATCCTATGCACGAGGAACATCACGTCGAGCGCGGACCGGTCGACCGGGAGGCGCAGGAGTCTTTTTGGAAAGAGGAATTCGCGGCGCTGACCGAGCGCAACCGGGGCCTGGCGGCCGAACGGGCGAAGAACTCCCGCGAGATCGAACAGCGGCGCGAGGTGCGCGAGAGCGTCGTCGTCGACTGCATGGACGAACGCGACACGGCTACCGAGGAATCGCTGGGCCTTCTGCCGGGCGAGGCCGAGGTCTACGGCTCGGCCGGCGGCAAGGTCGATCCGGAACAATTCGAGAAGCTCTACGGCGCCAAACTGGCGGCCGCCGAGAGGTCCGGCAAGGAATCGGTCGTCTACCTGACCACGCACGAATCGAGCGACGGCCACGACCTGGGCTGCGCGGCCTTCAAGAACGACATGCCGGCGCAGATCAGGTATTTCAAGGCCCTGAAGGAGCAGATCGCCGACAAGCATCCGAAGACCAAGGTCCACGTCCTGTCGTTCGACACCTCGACCGGCGCGCTGGCGCCGATCAGCCCCGACGACCGCGACCAGGTCATCGGCCGGATCCTGTCCAAGCCGCATCCGGACCGCGTCAAGGACGCGGCGCACGCCGGCTACGGCATCTACGTCGGCGGCGCGCACCGCGCCTGGGCCCCGGGCCGCAACGCCTACTTCAATATCTCGGCCGAGAATCCGGAGATCGTCGGCAACGCCGGCATCGCGCTCAGCGTGATGGAGCACCACAGCGAAGTGGACCTGTCGGCGAAACCGGTCGTCCTGCACGTCGACTATCCGAAGTATCCTGACGAGGCCCGCACCGCCGCCGCCCGCGAGAACGTCAACCGCCAGATCAAGGACCTGCTGGAACAGCCGGAATTCAAGAAGCGCGTCGACGAAGGCACGCTGAAGATCGTCAAGACGGAAACGGACACCGAGACCTGGCAGGGCAGGATGTTATAGAG
>JBAIWZ010000158.1:0-4046 GCA_037916955.1 Acutalibacteraceae bacterium
ATGTTCATGATGTTGATGCCGCCGACCAGCAGCGAGATGGCCGTCACGAACAGCAGGAAATAATTTATGGCGTCGGTGATGCCGGCGATGGTGGTGATGGCTTGCTGGGCGGCCCGCACCGTGAAATCGTCCTTGGCCGGATCGGTGATGTGGTGGCGGCGGCGCAGGGTCTTTTCGATCTCCGCCTTGACCCAATCGATGTTGGAGGCGTCGTCGACCTTGACCCGGGCGGCGGTCAGGTAGCTGATGCCGGCGATGTACTTCTGGACGGCGGTCACCGGCATGAAGATGGCGCTGTCCATGTTGCCGAGCGTTCCCCCGCCCTTCTCCTTCAGGATGCCGACCACCAGGTAATTGTAGCCCTTGACCCGGATCTGCTTGCCGAGCGCGCTGCCGCGCGGCGAAAGATCCTTGGCCGCGGAGGCGCCGAGCACGGCCACCCGGCCGTAGGCGGCGACGTCGTCGGCGCTGAAGAACCGGCCTTCGGCCACGGTCATGTCCATCATCTCCGGAAATTCATCGCCGGTACCGTAGATCGTCATCATTTCGGCGGCCGGTCCGAGCGAGGCCGATTCCAGGGAAAGCACCAAGGGCACGCCGAGGATGACGTGCGGCAGGGCGCGCACGGCACGGTAGTCGCTTTCCGTGAAAGTGCTCGTGGCAATGCCCATGACGATCGGCGGCGGCTCGTTCTCGCCACTGGCGCCGGGGATGATCCCGATCACGTTGGTGCCGACGGCCTCCGCCTGCGACAGGATCAGGTTCTGGGCGCTTTTGCCTACCGAAGAAACGGCGACGACCGACATGACGCCGATGATGACGCCGAGCATCGTCAGGAAGGTCCGGCTTTTAGACACCATCAGCGTCCGGCCGGAATAGACGATGTCCGTGTAGAGGGACATAGCTCAGGAAACTATGCGGCCGTCCTTCATGCGGATGATGCGCGCCGCGTGCTGAGCCACGTCCTCCTCGTGGGTGACCATGAGGATGGTATTCCCCTCCTTGTTCAGTCCGTCGATAATGGCCATGATGTCGTCCGAGGTCTTGGAATCCAGGTTGCCGGTGGGCTCGTCGGCGAGGATGAGCGACGGTTCGTTGATCAGCGCCCGGGCGATGGCCGCGCGCTGTTGTTCGCCGCCGGACAACTGGTTGGGCTTGGCGTCGAGCCGCTGGCTGAGGCCGACCCGGTCGAGAAGCATCAGGGCCCGGGCCCGCGCCTGCCTGGCGTCGCTGGCGGGCGCGTACTCGATCGGCAGCAGGACGTTGTCCAGGACCGTGGTGCGGGGCAGCAGATTGTAGGCCTGGAAGATGAAACCGATCTTTTCGTTGCGGATGATGGCCCGCTCGTTATCAGTGAGCGAACTGGAGTCGCGGCCGTCGAAATAGTATTTGCCGCTGGTCGGACTGAGCAGGAAGCCCAAAACGTGCATCAAGGTAGACTTGCCGCAGCCTGACGGGCCCATGATCGCGAAAAAGTCGCCCTTGCCGATCGTCAGATCGACGCCGGCCAGGGCCTTGACCAGGTGCTCACCCTGGACGTACTCCTTGGTCAGTTTTTCCAGCCTGATCAGTTCGGACATCGGACAGTGGGTCATCATTTGCCGCTTGAGGAAACGACGACGGAGTCGCCTTCGCTCAGTCCGCTCGTGACCTCGGCGTAATCGGCGCTTTCGATGCCGGTCGTGACGTTCCGGTTGACCGGCTTGCCGTTGACGAGCACCTGCACGTACTCCTGGCCGGCCGTTTCCTGAAGAGCGCGCAGCGGCACCCGCAGGGCGTCGTCCTTGCGGGCGACCTCGATATCGAGATTGGCGGTCATGCCCGAACGCAGACGCGGATCCTCCTGGTCGAAGACGATCTTGGTCTCGTAGAAGATCACTCCCTCGACGACCTTCTCGGCCGGCTGGATGGACAGCACCTTGCCGGTCCACTTCTCGCCGGTGGCGAAGGCGTCGAGCGTGATGTTCACCGTCTGGCCGACCTTGACCTTGGCGATGTCGACCTCGGAAATGTTGGCGACGATCTCGAACTTGCCGGTGGTCATGAGGGAGACCGCGGTCATGCCGGGCGAGACCGTGTCGCCGACGTTCACCGGGACGTCGGTGACGATCGAATCCATCGGCGCGAGGATCATCCGCTTGGCGAGTTCGGCCTGGAGTCCGACCAGCGCCGCCTGCTGGACGCCGACCTGGGCGCGCTGGGCGGCGATGTCCTCGGGCCGGGCGCCGGTCTTCTTCAGATCGTAGGCCGCCTGCGCCTGGGCCAGCGCACTCTTGGCCGTGTCGATGCCGCGGGCGGCGTTGGTGAGGGCCGACTGGGCGTTGGTCAGGGCGATCTGGGCGGCGTTGACGTCGAGCGCGTTCAGCCGCTTCTGCAGGTCGTAGCTGTTCTTGTCCGCGGCCAGCGCCTGGCTGGCGGCGTCGAGGCTGGACTGGGCGGTGCTGACGTTCAGCTGGTAGGTGGCCAGGGTCGTGGCGCTGAGCGACGCGTAATTGAGCACCTGGGCGCAGGCGTCGGCGTGGAGCTTCACCGTCAGCAGCGAAGAATAGACGGTGTTGTACGCGGCTTCGACGGCGGCGGCCGTGCCGGCGCTCTTGGCCGAGGCGACGGCGGTCTGCATGGCGTCCAGCGCCGACCGGGCCTGTCCGCGCGTGCCCGTGGCGTTGACCTCGGACTGCGCGTCGGTGGCGATGAAGGCCAGCAGGTCGGTCGACGTGAACAGCGGATTGGTCAGGCGGTTGATGGCGTCGCCGGCAACGGTGACGTCGTTGTCATAGTCCAGCGAGAGGGAGCTGAGTTTGCTGGCGAGAAGGGTGTCCGCCTTGGTCTGGGAATTGGACAGGTTATCCTGGGCGTTGGCCAGGGCGACCTTGGCGTCGCTCTCTGCGGAAATAGCGGCGTTCAGCTGGGCCTGGGCCGTGTCCACGGCCGCCTGGCTGAGCTGGAGGTCCTGAGCCGTCGGCCCGGCCAACAGGCCGTTCAGCTGGGCCTGAGCCTGGTCGATGGCCGCCTTCTGCGCGGCGATCTTGGCGTCGATGTCCTTGGTGTCGAGCTTGATCAGCAGATCGCCGGCCTTGACGTCCTGCCCTTCGACGACCGGTATCTGCGCGATCTTCGCCGAAACCTCCGGCTGCAGGTCGTACTTCGTCTTTGGCGCGATCGAACCGGTCACGGAAACAACCTCGACCACCGATCCCCGGGCCACTGTGGCCGTTTCATAAGACACGCCCGAACGGGTCACGCGCCAGGCGACCACGCCCCCGACGGCTGCCACGCCAATGATCAGCCAAACCCACGTTTTTACTGACAACTTCGGCATAAAAAAAGGTGGTTGTTAACAACTTCATTTTACCAGCTAACGGGCCAGCCGTTAAGCATGGCGCCTCCGCGCGAATAAGGCGGAACGAGGCCGGCGGCCGGTTGACCGGCAGGCCGGCAAAGGTTATGTTTCCAGCCGAACCTATGCTGGACTGGCGCGCGCTCCCCCGCCCGATCATCGCCCTATCGCCGATGGCCGACATGACCGACTCGGCTTTTTGCCGCATCGCCAGGCGGTTCGGGGCGCAGGTGGTCTTCCGGGAGATGGTCAGCGCCGAAGCGCTGGTCCGGGGCAACGGCCGGACGCTGGCCATGGCCGGCTTCGCGCCCGACGAACGGCCGATCGTCCAGCAGGTGTTCGGCGGCGAGCCGGAGACCGTGGCCGCGGCGATCCGCCGCGTGGACGAAGCCTGGGATCCGGACGCCTTCGACGTGAACATGGGCTGCCCGGTCTACAAGCTGACGTGCAACTTCAACGGCGCGGCGCTGATGCGCGACCCGGAAACCGCCGGCGCGATCGTCCGCGCGGCTAAAGGAGCGACTAAGAAGCCGGTCTCCGTGAAATGCCGGCTGGGCTGGTCCGACCCGACGGACATCCTGAACTTCATCAGGACGATCGAAGCCGCCGGCGCCGACCTGGCTACGGTCCACGGACGGACCAAGGTACAGGGCTACGCCGGTCGGGCCGACTGGAAGATGGTCGGACGGGCGCGCGAGGTCGCCGGCAT
>JBAIWZ010000159.1:0-6224 GCA_037916955.1 Acutalibacteraceae bacterium
GCGGCCGCCGGCCGCCCGGTCATCCGGTCGTCGGAGTCGCAGGTCTTCCGCGGCCGGGGCATCACCGCGGCATGCGGCGCCAGACGGATCTCGGTCGGCAGCCGCGTCTATTTCGACGAGGCCGGGGTGGCCTTTCCGCCGGCGCTGCTCCAGGCGGCCGACCAGGGCGAACGGAACGGCGGCACGGCCGTCTTCTGCGCCGTCGACGGTTCGCCGGCCGGGCTCTTCGTCATCGCCGACGAGATCCGCGAAGGCGTCGGCAGCGTGCTGGCCGGCCTGCGCGCCATGGGTTTCCGGCTGATCATGCTCACCGGCGACAGCCGGGCCGTCGCCGACAAGATCGCGGGCGACCTCGGCGTCACCGAGGTCCGGGCCGAGTGCCTGCCCCAGGACAAGGTCCGCCACATCGCCGATCTCAAGCGCGGCGGCCGCCGGGTGGCCATGGTCGGCGACGGCATCAACGACGCCCCCGCCATGGCCGAGGCCGATGTCGGCATCGCCATGGGGCTGCGCGGCGTGGACCTGACCCTGGAATCGGCGCAGACGGTCCTGGTCAAGGACGACCTGTCCGTCCTGCCCCAGGCCATCGTCTCGGCCCGCCGGATCTTCCGCGTCATCAGGAACGACCTGGTGATCGCCACGCTGATCCACGCCGTCGGCGCGGTCTTCGTGGTCGCCGGGGTCATCGGCATCCTCGGCAGCGCCGTCATCCATCAGATCAGTTCGGTGGTCATCCTGCTCAACACCTCCCGCCTGTTCCGTCTGATGAGGGAGCCGCGCCGATGACGTTCCAATGGATCAAAAAACCCGGCCTGGCGGCCGGGCTTTTCAAATTGCTCGTCACTGCACGTAGACGATCTGGTCCTGGCTGCGGACGTCGCCGCTCTTGAGGGTCGCCTCGAGGCGCAGGGTGTAGCGGCCGGTGAAAGCCGGTTTCGGCCAGCTCATGGTGAAGTTCGGCAGCAGCGGATCGTTGATCTGTCCGACCGTCTGTCCGCCGCCGCTCGTGTCGATCGCCGTCAGTTTCAGGACGCTGATGCTCTTCGGATCGTCGACCCGGAAGGTGACCGAATACGGGAACTGCTCGGCATAGATGGTCTCGAGGCCGTAGGGACGGATCCACTGGGCGCTGAGCGGGCCCGCGTCGGCGGTCAGGTTGACGGTCAGGGTCGTCGCGGTGCTGTTGTCGGCGTCGTCGGAGGCCCGCACGGTCAGGACATGGAAGCCCTTGCTGAAGCGGTTGGGGATGAACACCGTGCCCTCGAAGGGATAGCTCTCGAAGGAGCCGATGGCCTCGTTGTCGAGCAGGAAGTCCACGCGCCTGACGCCGCGCTTCGACTGGGCCGAAACGCTCGCGTACATCTGGCGGCTGGCGATCGCCTCGCCCTGGCTCGGACGCAGGACGTTCATCGCCGGCGCGTTCTCCGGCAGGTGGACGTCGTCCACGTCGGTCGGCGGCGGCGAGGTCTTGATGTCCTGTTTGGAGGCCCAGTCGGCGACCGCGGTCTCCCAGAGGTCATACTGCGGGTCGGACGAAGGATCGGACGGCGCCGGGCCGCGGGGATCGTCCTTGTTGACGAAGAAGAGGATGTCGTGCGGCGCGCTGAAGGTCCGCTCCTCGATCATGTCCGGCGGCGTCAGGGCCGTGGCCAGCTTGCCGGAGACCTTGTCGATCTTGACCGAAAAGGACGCGTTCTTCTGGCCGTCGAGCACCGGCTTGCCGGTCACGATCGGCTGCGGCGGCGTGAACTGTTCGACCGGGGTGCCGGCCAGCGCCGCCCGCATGAATTCGTTCCAGATCGGCGCCGCCACCTTGCTGCCGTCGGCTCGGCTCTTCATCGTCGCGCTGCCTGGGTTGCCGACCCAGACGCCGGCGACGAGCGACGGCGTGTAGCCGATGGTCCAGGCGTCGCGCCAGTTGTTGGTGGTGCCGGTCTTGGCGGCGACCGGGCGGTCGGGCAGGGTCAGATAATTGGTCTCGCCGAAGATGAAGGAGCGGGCGGCGTTGTCCGACAGGATCGAGCTGATCTGGCGGGCGGTCTCGGCGCTCATCACCCTTTTTTCCGGGGCCGGCGCGGAGTCGTCCAGAAGGACCTTGCCGTCGTTGTCCTCGACCCGGAGGATGGCCTTGGCCGGGCGGATCATGCCCTCGCGCGGGAAGACGGAGAAGGCCGAGATGTGTTCGAAGGGCCGGACGTCGGCGCCGCCGAGGACGAGCGAGAGTCCGAAGCGGCTGCGGTCGTCGAAGGTCGAGTAACCGAGCGTCTTGGCGAACTCGAGGAACTTGTCGATGCCGACGAGATACAGCATCTTCACCGCCGGGATGTTCAGCGAACCGGCCAGGGCCTCGCGGACCGTCACCGGGCCGCGTTCCGCGCCGTCGTAATCGCTGGGCTGGTACGGCGTCTGGCCGGCCGGCTTGCGCTCGAAGGGCGTGGAGACGTCGTAGAGCACGGTGTCCGGCGTGTAGCCCTTCTCGAAGCCGGCGGCGTAGACCATCGGCTTGATCGACGAGCCGGGCTGGCGCAGGCCGAGGAGCGAGTTGTACTGGCCGTTGATGCTTTCGTCGAAATAGTCCGGCGAGCCGACCATCGCCCGGATCTCGCCGGTCTTCGGGTCGACGGCCATCATCGCCGCGGTCGTGGCGCCGTAGTCGTGGATGGTCTTCAGGTTGTCGGCCACCGCCGCCTCGGCCTTCTTCTGCATGTCGGCGTCGAGCGAGGTGATGACCTTGAAGCCGCCGCGGTCCACGGTCTGGTCGCCGAAGCGCTCGGCCAGCAGTTCGCGGACGTAGAAGACGAAGTGCGGCGCGGTGATTTCCTCCATCTTCGGCCGGATCCGGCTCAGGACATCGTCGGATTTGGCCGCGGCCGCCTGTTCCGGCGTGGCCGTGCCCAGGCTGACCATGGTGTCGATCACGTAATGCGCCCGCGCGATCAGTTCGTCCTGGTGCGAGCCCAGGGGCGAGAGCCGCGTCGGGGACTTGATCATGGCCGCGAGCACCGCGCTCTCGGACAGGGTCAGGTCCTTGGCCGGCTTGCCGAAATAGGTCTGGGAGGCGGACTCGATGCCGTAGACGACCGAGCCGTAGGGTATCTCGTTCAGGTAGAGCTTGAGGATCTGGTCCTTGCTGAACTTGCGCTCGATCTGGATCGACAGCACCAGCTCCTTGATCTTGCGGGTGAGCACCTTCTCCTTGGTCAGGACCGAATTCTTGACGAACTGCTGGGTGATGGTCGAGCCGCCCTGCGCGAAGCCGCCGGTCTTGATGTCCGTGATGAAGGCGCGGATGAAGCCGGTAATGCTGAAGCCCTTGTGTTTGTAGAAATCCCTGTCCTCGGAGGCGATGGTCGCGTCCTTGGCGAACTGGGAGATCTGGTCCAGGTCGACCACCGTCCGTTTCTGGTCGCCGTGGATCTCGTAGAGCAGGACCTCGCCGGTGCGGTCGTAGATCTTGGTCGTCTGGGCCAGCGCCCGCTGGTTGATGTTGTTCGGGTCAGGCAGGTCGCGCGAGAACCAGACGAAGGCGCCGAGCGCGAAGATGCTGCCGGCGAGGATGCCGGCGGCCAGGAGCAGCATCAGGTTGCTGAAGAGGCGGCGCCAGGAGAACGGAGCGCGGTGGCGGCTGCCGACGTGGAGGTAGGTATGCCGAAAACGCCGGCCGCTCGACCGGCTGACGTTCTGCTGGATGATGTGTTTCATGTCGTATAACGACACAGCGTTTCAGGATGCGTTCCCGATCCGTGAAAAATATCGTTTCCGGTCCGGCCGGCCTCAGGCGAGCAGGGCCGCGCCGACGAGATTGGCGTCGTCGCCGAGTGCGGCCGGAACGATCGGCAGCCGCCGCAGTTCCGGATAGATGACCGCCTGCCGGAAGGACCGGCGCAGGGCCGGCCAGAGCAGTCTGGTGCGGCTGGCTCCGCCGCCGATGACCATGATGTCGGGGTCGAGGACGAGCGCCAGGTTGGCCAGGCCGAGGCCCAGCCAGCCGCCGGCGGTCTCCGCGGCTTTGACCGCGGCTTTCTCGCCGCGCCGCGACCGTTCATCGATCTCCTTGGCCGTGAGTTTCCGGCCGGTCAGCCGGCGGTACAGTTCGCTCAGGCCCGTGCCCGAGGCGAGCGCTTCCAGATGGCCCGGCCGGCCGCAGCCGCAGATGAACGACTGTTCGCCGCACAAGGTCATATGGCCGATCTCGCCGGCCGAATTGTCGCGGCCGCGGATGACCTGGCCGTTAACGACCAGTCCGCCGCCGATGCCGGTGCCGATGGTCAGCCCGATAACGTTATTTTTGCCTTTGGCTGAGCCAAATCTGGCCTCGCCTAGTGTAAAGCAACGGGCGTCATTGTCAACCCCCACCGGCACCCGGAACCGCCGTTTGAGGGCGGCCGCCAGCCGCAGGCCCCTGAGCGATCCGGGCAGATTTGGTCCGCCCAGGAAAATGCCGTTTTTTGCGTCAACCAAGCCGGCAATTCCGACGCCGATGCCGCTGACCCCCGGCGACCAGACCGCCTCGATGGCCCGCTCGATATCCTTTATGAATGCCTTGGCGCCGGCCTTCCGGTTGGTGGCTGTCCTGATCCTGGCCAGTATCCGGCCGTTCTTGGTCACTAACCCGGCCTGGATCTTGGTGCCGCCGATGTCGACTCCGATGGTCAGATCTTTCTTCATAGTGATATTCGCTCTGTTGAGGGATGGGTGCAGATGGCTGACCGGAAACCCGGCAAAAAGCCGTCTTTTCGCGGTTATCATAGCAAATCACAGGCCTGCTGATAACCTGCGGATAAATTCCGGTAAGGCCCAGAGTTGCGCCGCAGCCGTTAAAATGATAATAATATGCTGCTATCACGGCCCGGTAGCCAAGCAGTAAGGCAGGAGTCTGCAAAACTCCTATGCGCGGGTGCAATTCCCACCCGGGCCTCCAGCTAAAGCCGCCTCCTGGTGAGGCGGCTTTAGCTGTTTCAGGTCTTTGAGGGCGGGAATTGCACGGGCGTGAGAGCGGCAGAACGAGCCGCGAGAGCGCGCAGCGGCGAGTTGTGCCGCGGTGCGCAACGCCCTGGAGCCCGAGTCGGAGCGAGGGCCAATTCCCACCCGGGCCTCCAACCAAAGCCACCCCGTCAGGGGTGGTTTTGGTTGTTTCGTGCCTTGATGGCGGGAATTGCACGGTCGCCGGCGCCAGCGCTTCAGAGTGGGCCTTATAGTCGGTTAGCTGGCCCAATGGTATCCTGTTAGGGCCGGTCTATGTCCCCCACTGCCAAGAAATTACTGATGATCGTCGACGGCCACGCGGTCCTGCACCGCGCCTGGCACGCTTTGCCGCCGCTCTCCACCAAGTCCGGCCTGGTCGTTTCCGGCGCCTACGGTTTCACCTCGACCCTGCTGCGCGCGCTCCGCGAACTCAAACCCACGCACGTCGCCGTGACCTTCGACCTGAAAGGCCCGACCTTCCGGCACGAGGAGTTCGAGCAGTACAAGGCCCAGCGCGAAAAGAAACCGGACGAGCTCTACGCCCAGGTGCCGCTCATCGAGAAGATCCTGAAAGCCATGGGCGTCCAGGTCTTCACCGCCCAGGGTTTCGAGGCCGACGACGTCATCGGCACCATCACCTGCCGCGCCCGCGAGGCCGATCCCGACCTCAACGTGATCATCGTCACCGGCGACCTGGACACGCTCCAGCTCGTCGACGAGCGCACCCAGGTCTACACCATGCGCAAGGGCATGTCGGACATCGTCATCTACGACGCCCACGGCGTGCAGGACCGCTTCGGCCTCCAGCCGGAGCAGATGGTTGACTACAAGGCCCTGCGCGGCGATCCCTCCGACAACATCCCGGGCGTCAAAGGCATCGGCGAGAAGACGGCTTCAGAATTGATCGGCGATTTCGGCTCTCTCGACGCGCTCTACCAGGCCGTGGAGGCCGGCGGCAAGAAAGCCGACGAGATCAAGCCGTCGGTCAAGGAAAAACTGATCGAGCACAAGCCCGAGGCCTATCAGGCGCGCAACCTCTGCCGCATCCGCGTGGACGCGCCGATCGATTTCTCGCTGGACAAGTGCGCCTTCACGCCGCCCTCGCGCGAAGCCGTCACGCCGGTCTTCGAGGAATTCCAGTTCCTGAAACTGCTTCAGCAGCTGCCGGGCGCGCCGGCGCAGCCGCCGGCCGAGAGCAAGCCCGCGCCGAGACCGGCCGAAAAAAAACCGGCCGCCCAGCCGGCCCCGACGGCGCCGAT
>JBAIWZ010000160.1:0-2578 GCA_037916955.1 Acutalibacteraceae bacterium
ATGCTGAGCTGGCGCAGCGCCTGCTGGCGCTGGCGCAGAAGGCCGGGACCCGCGTACAGGGGGTGTTCAAGTTCGACATGTCCCGGCGCTCCAAGGCGGCCAACGCCGCCCTGACCGGCATCGGCAACACCCGCCGCATCGTGCTGGGCGACACCCTGATCGCCGAGTTCACCCCGGACGAGATCGAAACCGTCCTGGCCCACGAGCTGGGCCACCATGTCCACAAGGACATCCCCATCCTGATCGGCTTCAGCACCCTCCTGACCCTGGGCGGCCTGTTCCTGGCCTCCCTGGCCTTGAACTGGGCGGCCGGCTATTTCGGCTTCAGCGGTCCGGCGGATGTTGCCGGGCTGCCGGCTTTGGGGATCGTCCTGGGCGCATTCGGGCTGGTGACGCAGCCGCTCAGCAATGCCGTGTCCCGCTGGCGGGAGCACCTGGCGGACGAGTACGCCCTGGCCTCGACCGGCAAGAGCGCAGCCTTCGCTTCGGCCTTCACCCGCCTGGCCAACCAGAATCTGTCCGAAGTCGACCCTGAAGCCTGGGTGGTGTTCATGTTCTACGACCACCCGCCGCTCGGGGAGCGCATCCGGCTGGCGCGCCAGGGGCAGTAAAAGCGCACCTGGCCGTTTTTCCGGGTCCCGCCCGCTCGAACGGGGGAAGCCGTACGCCGTCCCGGCAGGTATACTGCCGGAAGATGTCCATTAATCGGTTTTCCCCAAGGAGTCACTCATGGCACAAAACGTACTGGTAGAGTTATCCGATGCCCTGGCCGCCGCGGCCGAACAGGCCGGCCAGGCGACCGTGATGGTCAACGCCCGCCGCCGCCTGCCGGCCAGCGGGGTCGTCTATGCCGCCGACCAGGTCCTGACGGCCGAG
This sequence comes from Acutalibacteraceae bacterium, assembly GCA_037916955.1. Taxonomy (GTDB): domain Bacteria; phylum Patescibacteriota; class Patescibacteriia; order SG8-24; family SG8-24; genus JBAIWZ01. The sequence continues at coordinate 877 of JBAIWZ010000160.1, forward strand.
CACGTCGTCGAACGCGACGACGACATCAGCGTTACCTTCCCGGGCGGGGACGAAGTGCCGGCGAAGCTGGCCGGCCGCGATCCGGGCAGCGATCTGGCGCTGTTGAAACTCGACCGGCCGGTGAAAGCCGTTGCCGAAGCCTCGAAAGACCCGGCCCGCGTCGGGCAGATCGCTCTGGTCCTCGGCCGCCCGTCCGCCGAAGGCATCCAGGCCAGCCTGGGCGTGATCAGCGCCGTCGGTGGGCCGGTCCGCACCGGCCATGGCGGCATGCTCGAGCGCTACATCCGCACCGATGCCATTTCCTACCCCGGCTTTTCCGGCGGGCCCCTGGTGAGCGCCTCCGGCCAGGTGCTGGGCATCAACACCTCCGGCCTGGCGCGCGGCGTGCCCCTGACCATCCCGGTCGAGGTCGCCTGGCGCGTGGCGGATACGCTCGCCAAACACGGCCGGGTCGTCTACGGCTACCTGGGCGTGCGCAGCCAGCCGGTGGAGATCCCCGAGGCGGCGCGCAAGGCCCTCAAGCGGGAACAGGCCACGGGCCTGCTCATCGTCGGGCTGGAGGGCGACAGCCCGGCGGCCAGGGGCGGCATGATGGTCGGCGACATCCTGGTCGGCATGGCCGGGGAAGCCGTCGCCAACCATGACCAGCTGTTCGCCCGCCTGACCGGGGAGCTGGTCGGGAAGACGGCGCCGGTCGAGGTGCTGCGCGGCGGGAAGCCCGTGACCCTGGACGTGGTCGTCGGCGAGCGCTGAGGCAGGCCCCATGAACGCTTTTACAACCTTATCGGTTTCCCTGACCGGCGCGCTGGAGGAGCTCGTCCAGCGCGTGCGGCCCAGCCTGGTGGTGGTGCAGTCCCGCCATGCCGGTGCCGGGGCGGGCGTCGTCTGGTCTGCGGACGGCTTGGTCCTCACCAACAACCACGTCATCCCCAGGCATACCCCGGTCGTGCTGCTGCACGACGACCGCGAGTTCGAGGCCCGCTTGGTGGGCCGCGATGCGCAGGTCGACCTGGCCCTGCTGGAGATCCGCGCCCATGACCTGACCGCGATCCGGATCGCGGAGGCGTCCCCGCGGGTGGGTGAGATGGTCTTCGCTTTCGGCCATCCCTGGGGCCAGCGGGAGTTCGTCTCCAGCGGCATCGTCAGCGCCCTGGGCTGGGCGCAGGTGAACGGCCGGAAAGAGCGCCTTCCGATCCTGCGCACGGACGCGCCGCTGGCCCCGGGCAATTCCGGCGGCCCGCTGGTCAACGGGCACGGCGAAATGATCGGGATCAACGCCATGATCGTCGGCGGCGACCAGAGCATCTCGATCCCGGCTTCCGTGGTGCGTGATTTCGTCAGCCGCGTGGTGCCGGCTATGGCGGAGGCGGCGCTTTGATCCGGGTGTCGGTCCTGAGCGGCAACCTGGCCATGCGGGTCGGCCTGGAAGAGATCCTGGGCGGCGACCCGGGCCTGTCCGTCCTGCGTGGCGGGCGGGAGGCGAGCGACCAGCCGGCTGGGCCCGGAGCCGATGTGCTCCTGCTGGCCTCCTTGCCGGGGATGGATTGGCACGCCCTGGCGCCGGAGGCGGCCGTGCTGCTGCTGACCGACCAGGTCGACGAGGCGCGCTCCCTGGCTGCCTCCCGCTCGCAAGCCTGGGGCGTCCTGCCGCTGGATGCCAGCGAGGAGGAAATCCTGGCCGCGGTCCATGCCCTGGGCGAAG
>JBAIWZ010000161.1:0-1540 GCA_037916955.1 Acutalibacteraceae bacterium
TACAAGATCGTCGGCGGCCCCGAAGAGGCGGCCAAGGTGGAGATCGACGGCAAGGATTACACGCCGCCGGAAATCTCGGCGATGGTCCTCCGCAAGCTCAAGGAGGCCGCAGAGTCGTACCTCGGTCACACCGTCCGCAAGGCCGTCATCACCGTCCCGGCGTACTTCAACGACGCCCAGCGTCAGGCCACGATCGACGCCGCCCAGATCGCCGGCTTCGACACCGAGTGGGAGATCGAGGACCCCAAGACGGGGAAGAAGACCCGCCAGCGGATGCGCATCATCAACGAGCCCACCGCGGCGTCCCTCGCCTACGGCCTGGAGAAGAAGAAGAACGAAAAGATCGCGGTGTTCGACCTGGGCGGCGGCACGTTCGACATCTCCATTCTCGACGTCGGCGACGGGGTCTTCGAGGTCAAGGGCGTCAACGGCGACACGCACCTGGGCGGTGACGACTTCGACCAGGTGCTGATCGACTACATCGCCACGGAGTTCAAGAAGGAAAGCGGCATCGATCTCCGCAAGGACCAGATGGCCTTGCAGCGGCTCAAGGAGGCGGCCGAACGCGCCAAGAAGGACCTGTCCCAGGCGACCACCACCGACATCAACCTGCCGTTCATCACCGCCGACGCCTCGGGCCCCAAGCACCTGCAAATGAGCCTGACGCGGGCCAAGTTCGAGCAGCTGGTGGATCACCTCGTCGAGCGCTGCCGCGGGCCCGTCATGCGGGCGCTCCAGGACTCCAAGTACAAGCCCTCCGACATCGACGAGATCGTCCTGGTCGGCGGCATGACGCGCGTGCCCAAGGTCCAGGCGCTCGTCAGGGACATTTTCGGCAAGGAAGGCCACAAGGGCGTGAACCCCGATGAGGTCGTCGCCGTCGGCGCCGCCATCCAGGGCGCGCAGCTGATGCTCGGGAGCAAGTCCGAGGTGCTCCTCCTCGACGTCACCCCGCTGTCCCTGGGTATCGAGACGCTCGGCGGCGTGTTGACCAAGCTGATCGAGCGGAACACCACCATCCCGACGGTGAAAAAGCAGACCTTCTCCACCGCCGAGGACAACCAGCCCGCGGTGACGGTGCGCGTCTTCCAGGGCGAGAGCCCCATCGCGGAAAGTCCGAGCAACCGCCTCCTGGGGCAGTTCAACCTGGAGGACATCCCGCCGGCGCCCCGCGGCATGCCGCAGATCGAGGTCACCTTCGACATCGACGCCAACGGCATCCTGCACGTCTCGGCCAAGGACCTCGGCACCGGCAAGGAAAAGAAGATCCGCATCGAGAGTTCCAGCGGCCTGAACCAGGCCGAGGTCGAGAAGATGCGCCGCGATGCCGAGACGCACGCCGACGACGACCGCCGCAAGCGCGAGCTGATCGACGCCCGCAACCAGGCCGACCAGATGGTCTGGCAAATGGAGAAGCTGCTCAAGGACAACGCCGCCAAGATCTCCGACGCCGACAAGGCGCCGATCCAGGCGGCGATCGCGAAAGTCAAGGAGGCCCAGGCCGGCGATGATGTGAACGCGATCAAGCAGGCGGTGGACA
>JBAIWZ010000162.1:0-4534 GCA_037916955.1 Acutalibacteraceae bacterium
GACTCGAGGAGTCCGTTCATATATAAAGCCCGGAACATTCGTTCCGGGATTTATGGTGGACCGCAAGGGACTCGAACCCTTTACCTCTTCCATGCCATGGAAGCGCTCTACCAGATGAGCTAGCGGCCCGCAGTCGGCGGTTTTTCCGTGGATTTAAGGCTACAAAATATCCTTCGTGCTGTCAACGTCGTACGGGCACGACATCCGATAGAACATCGTGAAGCTCGGGCAACGCAGTTGTACGGTCAGTCGGCGTCATCGTCTGCCGAGAACTGATTGACTAATCGCCCGGCAAATACGATAATTTCCCAACATCAGCAGATCAACCAAGCCTATGTCCCTGAAAGTCGGCATCGTCGGCCTGCCCAACGTCGGCAAATCCACCCTGTTCAAAGCCATCACCAAGAAGCAGGTCGACTGCGCCAATTATCCGTTCTGCACCATCGAGCCGAACGTCGGCATCGTCGCCGTGCCCGACCCGCGCCTGGCGGAACTGGCGCGCGTTTCCAAGTCCCAGAAGATCGTCCCGGCGACGGTCGAGTTCGTCGACATCGCCGGCCTGGTCGCCGGAGCGCACAAGGGCGAAGGCCTCGGCAACAAGTTCCTGTCGCACATCCGCGAGGTGGACGCCATCGTCGAGGTGGTCCGCGCCTTCGAGAACAAGGACATCGTCCACGTCACCGGCAAGATCGATCCGCTGGCGGACATCGAGACGATCAATCTGGAACTGGCCTACGCCGACCTGGCCACGGTCGAGAAGCGCCTGGACACGGCCCGCAAGCAGGCCAAGGCCGGCACCGACCGGGCGCTGAAGATCGTCCTGGAAGCCCTGGAGAAAGTGAACGCTAAGCTGTCCGCCGGCCAGGCGGCCAGGACGGCGGAACTGAACGAAGAGGAGGCGCTCTCCGTCAAGGAGCTCCAGCTGCTGACCATGAAGCCGCTGCTGTACGTCTTCAACGTCGACGAAGAGCAGCTGAAGGCCGGCTACGTCCTGCCGGGCGTGCCCGGCGAATTGCAGATCCCGCTCTGCGTCAAACTCGAGGAGGAACTCGCTTCGCTGCCGGAGAACGAGGTCAGCGATTACCTCGCCGCGCTCGGGTTGAAAATGACCGGACTCGACCAGTTGATCCGGAAGAGCTACGAACTGCTGGGTCTGGCCACCTTCCTGACCTCCGGCGAAAAGGAGACCCGCGCCTGGACCATCCATAAGGGCGCCAAGGCGCCGCAGGCCGCCGGCGTGATCCATTCCGACTTCGAGAAGAACTTCATCCGCGCCGAGATCATCGACTGGAAAGATTTCGTGGCGCTCGGCGAGACCGGCGCCCGCGAGAAGGGAAAGATGCGCGTCGAGGGCAAGGATTACGTGATGCTGGAGGGCGACGTGTGCAATTTCCGTGTCGGCGTGTGAGCGGTCGTCCGCCCGGTTGTGGATAAGCTGTTAGAAAAGCGGCCGATAAGGCCGCTTTTTGGACACTTACATTGATCCGCCCGTCTATTTCCTGACGAGCTTAACGATCTCCCGCCACACCAGCTGGTCGGGACGGCCGTACAATAATCCGCCGTTCTTGGTCAGTCCGGCGCGGTATTCCGCCGGCGCCGCCGCCGGCAGCGGCGGCTCGACGCGCCAGCCGAGCTTGGCGAACTCGACGGCCTGCATGCCGTGTCTTTCCTGGCCGAAGACGAATACCGGCAGGGCAATGACCACGACCGCGTCCGGCCGCAGCAGATGGCCGAGCGAACTGAGACTCTCGTAGTAAAGTTTGGACAGGTCGGACAGCCGGCGCTGGAGCGCGCCGCGCGTTTCTCCGCCGCGCCGGGGCGCGCCCAGGAACGGTTCGGTGACGACGGCGCCGATGCCCGACTCCGGGAACCGGCCGGCGAGCTAGCGGGCGTCGGAGGCAAAGACCTCGGACCGGAAAGCCGGCAGGCCGCCCCGGTCCTTCAGCCACTCGATGTTGGCGACGGTGCTCTTGGCGGCTTCGGGGTTGAGGTCGCTGCCGGCCACGTCGGTGAAGCCGAGGCGCAGCGCTTCGGTCAGCACCGTGCCCGAGCCGCAGAACGGATCCAGCAGCCGCCGATCCTTCGGGACGCCAGCCAGATTGATCATCATCCGCGCGAGCTTCGGCGGCAGCATGCCCTGGTAGGTGTCGCGCGACGGCCGGCCGTAGTCGGTGCCGGAGAATTCCTCGAAGGGCTGAACGGCCTTCGTCACGCCGGCCAGCAGGCCGCCGGCCTGGGCGAGGAAAACGAACTCGGCGCCCTCCTCGATCAGCCGGTTCTTGGCGACCGCGACCGAGGTCAGCGCCTGCCCCTCCTGGACCTTGACCCAGCGCGCGCCGACGCCGGACTCCTTGAGCCGGCTCTTGGTTTCCATGCCGGCCTTGCGCAGTTCGTCGGCCGCCGCCCGCGCCGAGGCGCTCAGCCGGTAAACGCTGTAACCGAAAGTGACGCGCTTACTCGCCGCCGCGCGCTCTCGCGGCTCCCCCCGGGACGCGTCGGACAGCTTTCCGGCCATCAGTTCGACCGCCGCCTCTTCGGACGGCTCCACTTGCTCCTCGAACAGTTCACCGATCTTGACCGTGCCGCCCAGGCGCTCCATCAGCGCGACCGCGTCGAGCGCCGCATCGGATTCGATCGTCATGACCGCCGCCGAACACGGGCCGAACCTGTAGGGCCGGTTTCCGAGGACCGCCGCGATCTCGGCGACGGACAGGGCCGGATTCGATCCCAGGATGAAGAAATATTTCATATTGCGGATATCGCGGTCATCTTACCATTTCTCCGGATTTCGCGCCGATTTAAGGCGGAGATGAGCCGGGTGCCGCCCTTGCGCCCGCCCGGAGGTTATGTTATCGTTGGCCCACGATGCCTGAACTGGCGTCATTTAGGCCTTTTTTCCGCGATCGGTCCGCAATTTAACTCATCGGACCGGTTCGCGCCAGCCCTGACCGGGTGGCGCGAAAAAGGCGAACTAAATTATGGAGAAGTACGAACTCCTTTATCTGCTTCCGGCCAAGTACACGGAGGAAGAGCTGAAGCAGATGTCGGAAAAGATCAACGGGATCGTCACGTCCGCCGGCGGCGCCGTGTCCGAGACCCATCAGTTGGGCCGCCGCAAGCTGGCCTACCCGATCGGCAACGTCCGCGTCGGCAATTATATCCTGTCGTTCTTCGACGCCGAACAGGCGGCCGTCGCCAAGCTGAACGAGATGCTCCGGCTGTCGGCCGACGTCCTGCGCTTTTTCGTCGTCCAGCGCGATCCGGCCGTCTCCAAGATCCCGGCCTTCGTCGAGGAGGAACCGCGCCGCGTCCGCGCCGAGGAACAGCCGTCGTTCCGCCCGCCGCAGCCGCCGATGCAGCAGCAGCCGCTGCCGCCCAAGGAGAAGATCAACATGGCCGACCTGGACAAGAAGCTGGACGAGATCCTAACCGAGGACATTCTCTGATCCTTCGGGATCGCCCGCGGGGCGGCGCCACGACGCCGGCCGGCGGAAATAAACTTCCCAACTTCTTATGAATCTCAATCGCGCAATGCTCATCGGCAACCTGACCCGCGATCCCGAACTCCGGACGACCAACACCGGCAAGACCGTCGCCTCGTTCGGCGTGGCCACCAACTCCACCTGGACCGACGCTTCGGGCCAGAAGCAGGAGAAGGCCGAATTCCATAACATCGTCGCCTGGGGCAAGCTGGCCGAGATCTGCGGACAGTTCCTGGGCAAGGGGCGCAAGGTCTACGTCGAGGGCCGCCTCCAGACCCGCGAATACGAGGGCAAGGACGGCGCGAAACGCCAGCGCACCGAGATCGTCGCCGAGAACATGATCATGCTCGACCGCGGCAACGGAGCCCCGGCCGGCGCGCGCCAGCCGGTGGCCGCCGCCGTCCCCGCGCAGGCCGAAGCCGGCAACGAGGAGATCCGGGTCGAGGATATACCGTTTTAAAGCCCTATGATGAAGCGAAACCAGAAGAACAACCTGATGCAGCAGCGTCACTGCCTGTTCTGCATCAACCAGGTCAAGGCGATCGATTACAAGGATGCCGAGGCCCTGAGGCGCTATACCTCGTCCTACGGCAAGATCGTGCCGCGGCGCCGCAGCGGCGTCTGCGCCAAGCATCAGCGGATGCTGGCCCAGGCCATCAAACGCGCCCGCCACATGGCGCTCCTGCCGTTCGTCGGCAAATAACGTCCGTTGCCACCAGGCCCCCGCGCGGCGCAGAGCGTATCGCCATACGCCGCGCCCGCGGGGGTTTTGATAAGGTTATGTCCAGCGAACCGAATTGGATGCGGCTGCCGGGCGACCCGGCCTTCCGGGCCCGGATGGAAAAGCGTTCCGCGATCATCGCGGCGGTGCGCGAGTTCTTCCGTTCGCGGGGCTTCCTCGACGTCGAGACGCCGATCATGGTCAGCCATCCCGGCATGGAGCCGAACCTCGATCCGTTCGCCACGAAGCTGAAGGACGAGACGGGCCGCGCCCGGCCGGCCTACCTGATCACCTCGCCGGAGTATTCGATGAAGAAGCTCCTGGCCGCCGG
>JBAIWZ010000163.1:0-6673 GCA_037916955.1 Acutalibacteraceae bacterium
ACTGACCGGCCGCCCCGGCGGCCGTTTTTTGTATGAAAAAGACCGCGGGCAAGCGCTCGCGGTCCTGGTTCAGTCGAGGAACATTTTCGCCTCGGCGCCGGGGCCGACCGAGACGATCCGGATCGGCACGCCGAGCTGGTCCTGCAGGAAGCAGACGTAGCCCAGCGCCGCGGCCGGAAGCCGGTCCGGACGGCGGACGGACGAGATGTCTTCCGTCCAGCCCGGCAGGTCCGCCCAGGCGGCCGGCCGGCAGGCCCTGAGCAGGCGCGCCAGTTCGCCCTCGGGCGCCGCGCCGCGCGGCTTCCTGATGGCGAAGATCCGCGCCCGGCCGGGACCGCGGCTCTCCCAGTCGAAGTACCGGTCGAGCCGGTCCGTGTCGCCGGAATAATCGTAGGCCGTGCAGGCCCTGAGCGGTCCGAGACCCGACAGCCGGTCGAGACCGGTCAGCGCGAGCCGTTCGACTCCGCCGTTCAGCAGCAGGCCGTAACGGATGGCCACGAGATCGAACCAGCCGAGCCGGAAGGCCCCCTGCCAGCGGTTGGCCGGATTGCGGGGATCGGCCAGCGGCGCGGACAGGGCCGCGTCTTCGGTGACGAACGGACCGGCCCCGTGGCGGTGACCGTAGGCCCGCAGGATGCCGATCCGGGTCAGTCCGATCCGCCGGGCCAGCGCGCCGCCGGCCAGGCAGTCGTCCAGCAGACCGGCGACGTTGTGCCAGGTCGACCGGGTCTTGGTGACGTAGGGCGTGAAGCCGAAACGGCGGTCCAGGAGAGCGCCCTGGGCGCCCTCGAAGATGACGGTCTCGCGTCGGCCCCAGAGGGCGTCCTCCAGGCAGTCGCCGGCCTCGTCGACGGAGCCGCGCGCCGCCTCGGCGAAGCCGCGGTAGACCGCGAGCATCCGCTCCGGCTCGGTGCGCCGGCGGAAGTACTCGAGGGTCTCCCGGGCGTCGGGGCCCGGACAGGCCTTGAGGATCCGTTCGGCCTCCGCCAGCTTTCGCCGGCGCAGGCGCCTGAACTTCCTGTCCAGGCCCTCGCCCGAGACCAGATCGCCGACGGTCAGCGACTCGCCGGCGTCACGGTCCAGGACCGCCTGGCCCACGCCCATGCCGCACGAGCCGTAGGCGCTGCCGCCCCGGGCGATCTCGAGCATCTGCCCGATCAGCTTGTGCAGCGGCGTGACCACGGCGCAGCGCGCGTCGATGCGGAGCCGCGACAGGGCGTCGGTCCGGCCTTTCCCGGCCAATACCGCGGCCTCGGCCAGCAGGTTCTCCGGCTCGACGAGCATCTCTCGCGAGAGCAGCGTCCGGCTGTCGGGCGCGAGCGTCCCCGAGCCGAACTGGGCGAAGCAGTGCCAGGTACCGTCGGGCGCGACCACGTTGTGGCCGGCCTGCGGGCCGCCGTTGTAGCGGACGACCAGGCTGGGGCCGTGACGGCGCGCCAGGGCGTCGGTGATCGAGCCCTTGCCTTCGTCGCCGAAGCCAAGGCCGCAGACGACGAACAGTTTGCCGGATCGCATCGTCCCCTTCCTTTCCATCGCGGCGGCGGGACGGCCGCGCGCGACCTCTTTTTTTGCTTTTTCGTGTGAAAGGACGCCGGCCGGAAGCGCGTCCGCCCTGCGGCGGCCGGCGGTTCCGAACGACGCATCTTAGAAAAAAACCCGGAGACAAGCAAGGGATCGCTTGTTCCGGGTCTGATCGGGAGCCGGGCTAGTAGCGCCCGGGCTTCTTGCGGCCGGCCGGCTTCGGAGCCGGCTTGGCGGCCGTCGTTCGGCCGGTCCTGGCCTTCGCGGGCGGCTGGGCCGGCGCGGCCTCGGGCTGGCGGGCCTTGAGATAGGCCTCCAGCGGCTCGAGCGTCTGCCGCACCTCGGCGATGCGCTCGGCGCTCTGCGGCTCCAGCTTGCCGGTGGTCGCGTTGGTGCGCGTCCGCATGTCGTCGCAGTAGCCGTCGAGCGTGCGGCTGCCCGAAGCCAGGGCGAAGATGCCGAGCGTCACGTCCATGATCGCCTTGTCGGTCTTGAGGCGGATGATGCGCGCGTCGTCGATCACCGTCCGCCACTGGCTGAGCACTTCCGCGTCGCCGCCGCTGTAACGGCGGTGGAGCAGGAAGACGTTGCCGCGGAACTTCGCCGTCAGGTCGCGGAAGACCTGGACCGCCTCGATCTCCTGGCGCTGGCCGCCGAAGACCTTCCGCAGCTCGCCCGCGGGCAGGGTCTCGTAGTAGCCCTCGTCGCCGGTGAACAGGCAGACGGGCGTCACGGCCTTCGGGAAGTCGCAGCAGTAGGCGTAGAAGTAGGCGGCGAACTCGTAGGATTCGCGCCAGCCGTCGCCGCCGCCCTTCTCCAGCCAGAGCTTCTGCATCCAGCCGTCGAGGCCGCGAACGGCGGCGAAGTCGCCGACCTGGAACGGGCCGCGGTCGCAGTAGACGTCGCCGACGGCCGCGAGGCTCACGGCCGCGTCGACCAGATACTGGCGGTCGGTCAGCTCCTTGGCCATGAGGGGCCCCTTGTCCCGGATGAACTTGGGCAGGTCGCCCATCGATCCGGTGACGTCGAAAGCGTAGCCGATCGGGCTCCGGGCCCGGCAGACCAGCTTCCGGTCCTTCGGCGAGACGGAGGGATCGAGGCTGCGCCGTGACATCTGCTCTTCGGCCTCGACGGACGTTCCGCGCGAGGTCAGCGACCTGCGGTCAGGCACGTCGCGATCGTAATAGCTGCCTCCTCCACCCATGATGTGCTCCTTTCGTTTCGGACTGCGTGCATTTCAATGAACCGGGTGCCGCGTGGCGCCGCTAGCTTAGCTTTTTCCGCGTAATTGTCAATGTCCTTGGCGGAACGAAAAAAGGCCCGGAAAAATGATCCCGGGCCCGGAAGAAAGAACGCTACCAGTCCGAGGAGTGATAACTGGGGCGGCGGTTCTCGGCCGCGCGCTTCACCCGCGGCGAGACCGCGGCCGAGGGCACCGGCACGGTCTTGCCGCAGACCGGGCAGGTCACGTGGTAGCCGCTGCACTTGTCGTACTTCTCGCCCGCGGCGACCACGTCCTTCTCCTCGACGAGAAGCGTCGCGCCGCAGTCCGCCTCCGGGCAAACGACTTCGGTGCTCCAGGGGTTGTTCCACTTGCCTTCCTTGACGACCTTCATCTGAGTCCTCCGGTTGAGGGCCTGGACGGCCAGCCAATGATCGAAGCCCAGTTCTTCCGGCCGGAGCGTTTCCGGCCGGCGCCAGACGATCTCGCGGGCGTCGTCGCCGGCCGCCGCCCGAACGGACGACCGGCCGGCGGCGGACGCGGCGAAGACCGCCGAGATCCTCCGCCCGGGCCGCGGATCGCGGCCGGGGGAATCAAGCAGGCCGAGGAGCGTCAGCTCCTCCGGCCGCAGGGCGATGCCGGTCTCCTCGCGGAGCTCCCGGGCGGCCGCGGCCGCCAGGCTCGCGTCGAAGTCCTCGACGTGCCCGCCGGGCAGGACCAGCCGGTCCGGGAACGGCGGCGTGGCGCGGCGGATGAGCAGCAGTTCGCCGCCCGCCGCGAAGGCGACATCGACGGTCAGGATGACGGACATCGCGCCCCTCCTTCAATCGCCGTATCCGGACAGCCGGGGCTTCCGGTCGGGCAGGTCGCGGGAGCCGGTGTAATCGTTCACATCGGTCTCCACGCCGCAGCAGGGACAGGTGAAGGTGACGTAGACGTCGTGGCCGCCGCCGTAGTCGTAGTGATGGGTGTGGTAGAGGTCGTTCTCCGAGACCAGCAGCTTGGCGCCGCAGCCTCCGCCGCCGTTGCCGCGGCCGGAGCAGGCGTATTCCTTGGCCCAGCCGCGCTGCGGCCGGCCCTTCTTGAGGACCTTCATGGCTTCCTCCTCGGTTGTAAGGAACTGTTCGGCCGGGTCTTCGTTCTCCCGACAGGGGCATCATGCCAGCCGGCGCCGCGGAGCGCATCAATATCTCGTAGTAATACTTGCAACCAAGGGCCGTTTTGGCTAAAATATAGGTAGAAATATTCCATAATTACTACGAAAAAGCTCGTAAAAATATGTCATTTTATGACCTCCGTTCGGCCGAGAAGCAGGAGATCGAGGAGAACCTGGAGCGGTTCGGCCTGAACGCCACCGACCAGCGGGCCTATCTGGCGCTCCTGCCGCTCGGCGCGACCACCCTGGCTCCCCTGGCCCAGGCCTCGGGACTCCGGCTGACCACCGTCCAGTCGGCGGTGGCCCGCCTGACCCGGCGCGGCCTGGTCAAAGTGACCAAGCGCGGCTCCCGCCACGTCTACGAGGCGCTCGATCCGGTGGCCCTGCGCCGCATCCTCGAACGGCAGGCCGAAGAAGCCGCGGCCGTCGTACCGCTGCTCCAGAAACTCCGCGGCGAGCCGCTGGCGCCGTCCAAGATCCGCGTCTTCTATCGCGAACGGATGACCGACATCTTCCATCTCGCGCTCAAGGCCCGGAGCCGTCTGGTCTACGAGATCGTTTCGGCCAGGGACTTCCAGGACATCCTCGGCGAGCGCTTCCATTTCTCGGCCCGGCGGGTCAAGAGCGCCGTGCGGCTGAAGAGCCTCCGCGTCGAATCCCGCGAGATCAAGAAATACTCCGCCGCGGTCCACGCCAGCGAATTGCGCGACGCACGCTTCCTGCCGCGCGAGCTGACCTTCCGTTCCTCGGTCATGTTCTGGGACGATACCGTCGCCTTTTTCACCACGAACGACGAGGGCCTGGCCTGGACCGTGAAGAGCGCGTCGCTCCGGGAAATGATGGGGCAGCTCTTCGACATGCTCTGGAGCGTCAGCCGCCGGATGGAGACGATGTGACCGCCGCCGGCCGCGGAAATAAAAACAAGCCCCGCCGATGAGCCGGCGGGGCTTTCGCGATGAATGAACCTAGACGATCTTCCTGGCCTTGATCTGGGCGACGATGGCCTCGACGTTCTCGACGAGGCCCCGGGCCTGGATCTGGGCGACCAGGTCGGCCGCGTTCCGCGGCAGCAGGCGCTTGGACGAGCACTCCATCAGTCCCATGAGCGTCATCAGGTCGATGTCGGCCTGGCTGGCGCTGGGGATGAAGTCCTTGACGGCCGCCTTGAGGGCGTCCGCGTCCACCTGCTTCCGGCCCTGTTCGTCGGCGAAGCGGAACGAGGACAGGACGATCTTCTCGATGTCCGCGCCCGACAGCCCGTCGGTCAGCTTCACGAACGGCGTGAAGTCGGCGATGTCGGTCGGCAGGGAGTGCCGCTTGAGCATCACCCGGATGATGGCCGGCCGTTCGTCGTCGCCGGGCATCGGCATCAGGATCCGCTCGTCGCTGCGGCCGCTGCGCTTCAGGGCCGGGTCGATCCGGTCCGGGCGGTTGGTGCAGTTGATGACGATGATCTCGCCGCGGATGCGCGGGTCGGAGAGCAGCTCCATCCACTTCTTCATCAGCCGCTCCGAGACGCCGGAGTCGCCGCGGGGCGAGTCGCGCCCGGCCTCGGCCAGGTCGGCCTCGTCGTTCATGACGACGACCGGCGAGAGCGATCGCAGGCCGAACTCCAGCCGCTCCATCTTGGCCTCGGACTCGCCCACCCACATCGAGCGGACGTTCTTGACCTTGACGAAGTTGAAGCCGGCCTCCTTGGCCAGCGCCTCGACGATGGCGGTCTTGCCGGTGCCGGGCGGGCCCATCAGGGTCACGCCCATCGGCACGAGCCGCTTCTCGCCGCGGCGGATGGCCTCTAGCACGCCGGCGAAGTAAGCCTTGATGTGCTCGTGGCCGCCGATGTCCTCGAGCCCGCGTTCGGGCTCGACCACTTCCATGACGTCGCCGAACTCCTCGTTGAGGATCTCGCGCTTCTTGCGCTTGACGAACGAGAGGTCGGCGACGCCGCCGGAGCCGCTGGCCCGGAGGAAGATGTCGAGGATCTGCCGGAGGGACAGGCCCTGGGTGGAATGGGCGAAGATCTCGGGGTCGAAGTCCTTGGGGACGGCGAACGTCCTGGTCTCCGCCTCCTCGGCCTCGACGGCCTCGATCTGCTCGGCGATCGCCTTGGCGTCGGCGCCCTTCCTGGCCTTCTTGAGCCTGGCGCGCAGCTGGGTGAGCCGTTTGGCCGCGTCCCGCCGCGCCTCGCTCCCCTCGGTGAGGGTGCGGACGTAGGCGAGGCGCTCGGCCCGGTCGGGCTTGGGGATGAAGACGGTGCGGATGCCGCTCCCGGACTGGCGCAGTTCGGCCGAAACCTTGGCCGCTTGGTCGGTCAGGAGCAGGATGACGTTCCCCTTGGCCCGGATCTCCTCGTCCTGGCCCCAGTTCTTCAGCCGCTCGATGTTGGTGCGTTCGACCGGCGACAGCGTGCTGCCGCCCGGCCCGCCCGAAGCGGCGATGAAATGGATGGACTGGATGGCCACGGCCGCGCCCTCGACGGTCTTGAGGGCCTTCTCGATGAGCGGCAGGCAGGCCTCCGGCTCGCGCGGCAGTCCGCGCTTGGCCTGGAGCCCGGCCTTGGCCGCGGCGATCGGATCGGCCGCGTCGGCCTTCTCCTCGAGCCCGGCGGCGCGCTTGAACTCCTTCTCCATCTCCGGGGTCAGGAACTGCAGGCCCGAGGCGATGTCGTAGAAGATGACCATCCGGCGCTCGTCCCAGACCTTCTCCAGGAACTTGCGCAGGGTGATGTAGGGCGCATCGGGCTCGTCCGCGGCGTCGGGATTCGGCACCAGGCA
>JBAIWZ010000164.1:0-1624 GCA_037916955.1 Acutalibacteraceae bacterium
CGGCGAGACCGATTCGTTCTTGTAGTAGATGCGGCAGCGGGTTTTAAGCGTCGCCTCCAGGCGATGCGCCCGGTGCAGCGGCGTCGGCCGCCAGAGCCGCAGGATGTCCCGGACTTCTTTCGGGATGTCGATCCAGCGCTCGCGGCTCATTTCCTGTTCGATCAGCGTGCGCGGAAAAATCGGCGCCAGGTCCTCCGGAGCGAGCGGCTTGCCGGTGCCGGGATGGATCGGCGGATCCATCGGAAACGGCAGGTCGGCCGCCACGTTGTACCAGCGCTCCGGGCAGCGCTCTTCGCCGAGCAGGATCTTATAGGAATCGGCCATCCCCGTGATTGTGCCCCGAGGGGCTTCGAGAGAGTATGACCCCTGTCATAAGGGGACCCAAAACGTCCTATAATGATTGGGCCTCCCCAGGACCCACCCATGTTAAGACGCTTAGAACATGTCACAGAAGGTGCGCCCGCGTGGATCCGTTATTCCATCGCGGCGGCTATAACGGTCATCATGCTCGCCCTCTCGGTCGCCTTCAAAAACCATCTCCATCACACCGCCTACATGTTTTCGTTTCTGGGTGTGATCCTGAATGCGGCCTATGTCGGATTCGGCCCGGCCCTGGCGGGCGCGGTGATCTGCCTGGTGGGCGTGGACTACTATCTTCTTCCGCCGCTTCATGACTTCGGTCTTTCCATGCCGAATCTCCTCGGCGCCGCCCTGTTTACCTTGGTTTCGCTCATCATCAGCGGGCTTGCCGCCAGGCGGCGCAAATCGCAGGAGGATCTGATTTCCATTATTGACGCGGACCCCGCGGGAGTGGCTTTCATCGATACCCAGGGCACAGTGCGATTTATGAATAAGGCCTCCGCCGACCGGCTCGGCATCTCGCCGCGGCAGGCTCTCGGCAGGCCCATTGAGCAGTTGACCAAGCCTGAAATCCTGGCGCCATACAAGACTTACGTGGTCCGGGCGCTGGCCGGGGAAACGGTCACCTTTGCCGCGACCCTGGAAGAACCCTCCAAATCCCACTTGGTCGTCACGTATGTCCCGTCGCGATCGCCGCTCGGCGAGGTGACCGGCTTCTATGCCTTTTCGACCGATGTGACGGATTTAAAGAAAGCGGAGCAGCGCAACGCTTCAGATCTGCAGGCGCTGACGCGGATGCATGCCATCAGCGAAAAATTACTGAAGACCGGCAACCTGCAGCCGGTGCTCCAGGACATCATCGACGCGGCGGTCGAGATCATGCGAGCCGATCAGGGCAACCTTCAGTTGCTCGTCGAGAATTCGCTGAAGATTGTGGCCTTTCATGGGCACCCGCCGCGCTTCCTGAAATACTTTGCAGCGGCCGAAAAGCGGACGTCAGTCTGCGGGGTGGCGATGAAGCAGGGGTCCCGGGTGATCCTGCCCGATATCGAAAAGAGCGCGTTGTTCGCCGGCCGTCCGGAGCAGGAGGAATTGCGCGCCGCCGGGATACGGGCCGTTCAATCCACGCCGCTCATCAGCCGGTCCGGCAAGCTCATGGGGGTTCTGAATACCCATTGGGCCCGGCCGCATCAACCCGAACAGTCGGACCTCTGGCGCCTGGACCTTTTGGCGCGCCAGGCCGCCGATGTGATCGAGGGCAAGC
>JBAIWZ010000165.1:0-10609 GCA_037916955.1 Acutalibacteraceae bacterium
GCAGGTAAGGCAGGGTGCGGAGGCAATTGATGCAGCTGAAGGTCCAGAAATCGACCAGCACGACCTTGCCGGCCAGCCTCTGCTTGTCGAGCGGCGGCGTATTGAGCCAGACCGCCCCGGCGGGGAATTCCGGCATGCGGCCCTCCACCGGCAGGCTGCCGGGTTCGAGCGGCCGTCCCGCGGGACGGAGCAGCCGCGAGAGCATGTCCCTGATCTTCATCGTGATGGCGGATAAACCGGGGCCCGGGCGGCCGCCGGCCGTTCTTCGGAATGATCCGGCGCGCGTTCAGGACTGGGCCGGCTGGGCCGGCGTTTCCTCGGCCTTGGTCAGGCGCACCTTGTTGATCCGGAGGTTGAGCATCTCCTCGACCGTCGCGGTCAGGTTGTCGGCGATCTTGATCTGCTGTCCCTTCACCGGGATGCTGCCGAGTTCCTTGAGGATCACCCAGCCCAGCGACTTGTGGGGCGGCGCCTGGATGCGGACGTTGAAGAACCGGTTGACGTCCTTGACCTCGGCGTCGCCGTGGGCGATGACGTTCAGCTTGTCGACCCGCTTGATGACGTGCTCGTCGACGTCCGATTCGTCGCTGATCTCGCCGACCAGCTCCTCGAGCAGGTCCTCGAAAGTGACCACGCCCTCGACCGAGCCGTACTCGTTGACGACGACCGCCATGTGCAGGTGCTGTTTCTGCATGTCCCGGAGCAGGTCGGAGATGACCTTGGTCTTGGGCACGAAGATCGCGGGTTCGGCCAGTTCGCGGATCGCCGGCGACGGCTGTTCGTTGGCGGCCACGCGCTTGATCAGTTCCTTGATGTGGACGATGCCGACGATGTTGTTCTTGTCGTTCTCGAAGACCGGATAGCGGGAGAATTCCGACGCGATCAGCACCGGCATCGCCTCGGCCAGCGTCTTCTTGCCGTCGAGGAAGACGATCGATTCGCGCGGCGTCATCACGTCGCTGGCGGTGATGTCATTGAACAGGAAGACGCGCTCGATCAGCTCTTTCTCGCCGCGTTCGAGCGTGCCGGCCCTGACCCCCATCGAGGCCATGGTCTTGATCTCCTCCTCGCTCACGGCCGTCGTGTGCTTCAGCCTGGCGTCGGGCGCGATGAACAGGTCGGCGATGCGGTCGACGACCGCCATCACCGGCGACAGGACCACGGCCAGCGTCGAGATCGGCCCGGCCAGGCGCAGCGACCAGCTCTCCGGCCGGTGGGCGGCGTAGGATTTGGGGATGAGCTGGACGAAGATGAGCACCATCAGGGTCATCAGGCCGGTGGCCAGTCCGACGCCGAACTCGCCGAAATAGTTCGTCGCGGCATAGGTGGCGATGGCGGACGAGGCGACGTCGCAGACCGTCTGGCCCAAGAGCAGGATGCCCAGGAGCCGCTGGACGTTGGTCTTGAGTTTTTCGACGGCGAAGGCGCGACGGTCCTTCTGCTGGACGAGCGTCTGGATGCGGATGTCGCTCACCGACAGGAAAGCCGCTTCGGCTCCGGAGAAGCCCGCGGAGACGAGCAGGAAAAACAGGATGAGTATCAGGTATAGGGACATACTGGTTTATTTGGCCGGCGGCAGGCCCGCCGGAGCGGCGGGCGCGGCCGGCGCGCCTTTGAGCGCCGGGAAGATGACGCTGGCCTGGGTGCCGACCTTCTCGATCGAATCGACGTAGATCCGGCCCTTCATCAGCTCGACGATCTGCTTGGTGATCCAGAGGCCGAGGCCGGTGCCCGGGATGTCGCGCGTGTCGTCGGTCTTGACCCGGTAGAACTTCTGGAAGAGCTTCTCGCGGGCCTCGGGCGACATGCCCAGGCCGGTGTCGGTGACCTTGATCTCGACCGACTCGCCGTCCTTGAGTTCCTCGGTCACGGTGACGCTTCCCGACGGCGTGTACTTGATGGCGTTCGAGCAGAGGTTGATGAGCACCTGCTTCAGCCGGGACTTGTCGATCTCGATCTTGGGCAGGGGCTGGCTCGGACGGCGGAACTCGAACGCCAGCTTCTTCTTTTCCGCCTCAAAATGCAACTGCTCGACGACCTCCTGGACCAGGTCCTCGGACTGGACCGGTTCGAGGTCCATCTTCATGCGGCCCTGCTCGATGCGGGAGACGTCCAGCAGGTCCTCGACCAATCCGGCCAGGTGGGTGGCGATGGCAAAGGTCGTCTTCAGGATGCTCTTGGGCTTGTCTTCGAGCTTGCCGAAGGCGTCCTCGAGGAACAGGGACAGGTAGCCGCGGATCGCCGTGATCGGCGCGCGCAGTTCGTGCGAGGCCATGGAGATGAAGTCGTCCTTCATCTTGTCGACCTCTTTCAGCTTCCGGAACAGGATCGCGTACTCGAACAGCCGCGTGTTCGAGGCCAGGACCAGGATCACGATCAGGACGGTGATCAGCAGCCAGATGTAGGACCAGAACAGGTTCGAGCTGACCAGGTCGTCGATGACCTTGAGCGAGATCTTGGCGGACAGCAGGAATTGCTCCTTGCCGTTCGCGTCGGTGAGCGGCATGACCACGCTCCAGTAGCGGTCGCTGCTCCTGATCTCCTCGGCGGTCAGCTGGTTGTCCAGGGCGGACGACCGGGCCGACTTGGTCAGGACGGCGATCGCCTGGTCGTTGTACCAGGCCAGGATGTTCTGGTTGCCGTGCGCCGGCCGGCCGATGCCGTCCTTGTAGAGGCTGGCCACCACCTTGAAATCCTCGCCGTCCTTGGCCAGCACGTCGAGCATCTTGACCTCGGGCAGGACCTTGGCCACGTCCTCGAGCCGGGCCTGGAGCTTGGCGGTGTCGCCGAACAGGTCGGTCGAGGTCACGTTGATCAGCTTGCCGATCATGAGCGCCGTGCGCTGCAGTTCGACGTCGACCGTGCGGCGGAAGGCGTTGATCACGAAGAACGTGTTCAGGACGATCGTCACCGGCACGAGCAGGATGAGGACCGCGGCATAGGCGATCTGCCAGTTCTTGCGCAGGAACATGGCGGCGGCGCCTATTTTTACCGGTGCTTGACTGGCCATAACATCATTACTATATCATGTCCGCGGGCCGTCCATAAGGGTAACGGAGCCGGATTATTCAGGTTTTTCGGCTTGATACGGCCAAAAATCAGCTGCCAGCGGCCGACGGTCGGACGGCCGGAGCTTGGTTCGGGGCCGTCATTTTAGTATAATTAAAGGTGCTATGACCTCGCCTATCCATTTCCTTGAAAAGATCGGGACCCACATCGCCGGCTTCGACAAGCTGTCGGAGGGGGGCCTGCCCAAAGGCCGCTCCGTCGTCGTTTCCGGCAGCGCGGGTTCGGGCAAGACGCTCTTCGGCGTGGAGTTCCTCTACCGAGGCATCACCGACTTCGGCGAGCCCGGCGTCTTCGTCACCTTCGAGGAGCGCCGCGAGGACATCATCAAGGAGGTAGCCGGCTTCGGCTGGGACCTGCCCAAGCTGGAAGCCAAGGGCCTCCTGGCCTTCGTCGACGCGAGCCGGGTGGCCGACAACCAGGTCGAGGTCGGGGACTACGACTTCGGGGCGCTGATCGCCCGCATCAAGTTCGGCATCCGCAAGGTCAACGCCAAGCGCGTGGTCATCGACAGCATCGGCTCTCTTTTCCTGCGCTACAAGGACAGCGCGCTGGTCCGCCGCGAGCTGTTCAAGATCATCGCCGTCCTGCGCGAGCTGGACGTGACCACGGTCATCACCGCCGAGCGGGTCAACGACACCGACACCGTGTCGCGTTTCGGCGTCGAGGACTTCGTCGCCGACAGCGTCGTCTTCCTCTACAACTCCGCCGTCGGCCGGAGCCGCGAGCGCCAGATCGAGATCGTCAAACTTCGCGGCGGCAGCCACCAGACCGGCAAGTACCCGTTCCTGATCTCGGAGAACGGCATGACCGTCTTTCCGCGCGAGAGCCAGGCCTTCGCCAAGGAGAGCCCGACCAGGCGCCTGTCGATCGGCGTGCCGGGCATCGACGCCATGACCGACGGCGGCCTGTTCCGGGGCTCGACGACCCTGCTGCTCGGACCCTCCGGCACCGGCCGGACGGTCCTCGGCCTGCATTTCCTGAGCGAGGGGGCGAAGCGCCGCGAACGGGGCATCATGTTCTCGTTCGAGGAGGGCCGGGCCCAGATCATCACCGACGCCCGGACCATCGGCCGGAACTTCGCCGCCGACGAGAAGCGCGGCCTGCTCCGCATCGCCGCCTGGCTGCCCGAGGCCCTGCCGCTCGAGGCCTACCTCAAGAAGATGCGCGAGATGATCGACGAGTATTCGCCCAAGCGGGTGGTCATCGACTCCGTCACGCCGCTGGCCAACAGCGTCGACGAGCAGCGCTTCCGCCGCTTCATCGTCGCGCTCAACTCTTTCCTGAAGTCCAAGGAGGTCACGACCATCATCAACTACACCTCGAGCGCCGGCCTGACGTCGTCGCTGGCGGCCGAGTCGGACGTGGCCGTGGTCGCCGACAACATCGTCGTCATGAGGTTCGCCGAATCGGCCGACAAGATGGACCGGGTCGTCCTGATCGCCAAGTCGCGCGCCTCGGCCCACGACAAGGAGATCCGCCGCTACGCGATCAATTCGAAAGGCCTCTGCCTGACCGGCGACGGCGACAAGAGCTGCGTCGAACCGGTCGCCGGCGCGGTCCGCCGGATAAAGCGCCGCAAATAACCCTCCGCCTGTGGAACCGCTGAAGATCCTGCTGTTCATCTCCAAGGAGTCGGCCGTGTATAACTTCACGCGCCGGCAGGTTGAGAGCGCCTGCGCGAACGCGCTCGACGGCAAGGGCGCGGTCCTGGAGGTCGTCGACATCGCCGAGAATCCGGAAATGGCCGAACGCTACAACATCGAAGCCCTGCCGACCCTGATCGTCGGCACCCGCCGCTACATCGGCGCGCCGACCGCCGAGGTCCTCAATACCTGCCTGGGCCTGAACGAGGAAGCCGGCAAGTGAGACCGCGAACTATGGCCGAAGATCCCAAAGCGGCGAAAGAAGAGGCCAAAAGCCTCCGGTCGGATGACATCCCCGAGGCTATTTTGGTCACCGACGCCCGTCACAAGATCAAGCTGGCCAACTCCGCCGCGCTCGAGTATCTGGGCTACCGCAAGGAGGAGGTCGTCGGCTGGCCGCTGGAGAAGATCTTCCCCGAGTTGCCGAGCGGCCTCAGCACCCTGATCGCCGGCCGGTCCAAGATGGTCGAGTTCACGATCAAGGCCAAGATGCGCGGCGGCCGCCGGGCCATCCTCGAGTTCATGGCCGCGCCGATCAGGCGCCGCGGCCGCGTCGCCGGAGTGCTCTACATCGGCCGCGACGTCCGCATCCACAGCCTGCTCGAATCCGAGGTCAAGAAGGCTCGCAACTATTTCCGTTCGATCGTCGAGAATTCCCCCTACGGCATGTGCGTCACCGACGCCTCGCGGACGGTGATGATGTCGAACAAGGCGGTCGAGGAGATCCTGGGTTACGACCGCGAGGCCCTGGTCGGCCGGCCGGTCTACGTTTTCTATCCCGAGGAGGAAAAGTCGGAGAAACTCGACCCGGCCTCGCTCAAGCAGCGGCGGCAGCGCCTGGTCCGCCAGCTCCAGTTCCGCCGGAAGGACGGCAGCGTCGTGCCGGTCAAGGTCTCCTACGCCGTCGTCGGGGACCTCGAGGGCAGCGGCGACATCATCATCGAATCCTACAGCGACCAGTCGGACCGCCAGCGCGTCGACCAGCTCAAGAACGAGTTCGTCTTCGTCGCCGCCCACGAGCTGCGCAATCCGGTCACCGCCATCCGCCTGCTCCTGGACATCATCTTCGAGGACAAGCGGCTGGCGCTCGACCCGCTCCTGCGCGGCTACCTGGCCAAGGTCCAGGAGGCCAACGAGCGGCTGCTCCGCCTCGTCGACGACCTGCTCGAGGTCTCGCGCTCCGAAGCCGGACGCCTGAAGATCGAGGTGACGCCGCAGCCGATCTCCGAACACGTCGTGTCCCTGATCAGCGAGATGCGGCCGACCGCCGTCTCCAAGGGCGTGACCCTGCACTACGCCGCCTCGCCCGGCCTGCCGATGGTCCTGGCCGATTCCAACAAGCTCAAGGAGGTCCTGACCAACCTGGTGGCCAACGCCATCAAGTACAACGTCACCGGCGGATCGGTCACCGTCACCCACGAGGTCCAGGACGGCCTGCTGGTCACGCACGTGAGCGACACCGGCATCGGCATCGGCCCCGAGGACCAGGCCAAGCTGTTCTCGAAATTCTGGCGGTCGGAGGACCTGGCCGTGCGCGCCCAGGCCGGCACCGGCCTCGGCCTGTTCATCGTCAAGGAGCTGGTCGAGCGGATGGGCGGCAAGGTCTGGGCCAAGTCCCAGCGGGGCAAGGGCACCACTTTCAGCTTCTCCCTGCCGCTGGCGAAATGACGACTGAAAATCGAAACCCGGCCGCTGCGGCCGGGTTTTTAGTCGGTCCTTACTGGGCGATGATCATGACCTTCGCGCCGTGCGGAACGTCGCCGCCGTTCCAGTCGTGCAGCGCGTCCATGATGATCGCGTCGGTGTAAACGTAGTTCTCGCCCTTCCGGGTGCCCGGGTCGTTGGTGATCAGGTAGCCGGGCTTGTAGCCGCGGACGACGAGCATGTGGAACTCGGGCCCGCCGTTCTTGAAGTTGGGATTCTGGAGCGCCTTGCCGTAGGCCGGCAGGATGACCGGACGGCCGGCCGCGACCTCGCGCCTGATGTCGTCGACCGAGTTGACCGGCAGTATCTGCACGTCCTGGAAATTGAAATAGTCGCGGAGCAGCTTGGCGTTCTGGGCGGCGTCGGTGCTCTGGTAGTAGCCGATCGTCTTGATCTCGTAGGCGACCAGGTCCTGGATGCCCTTTTCCATTTCGTCGCGGGTCAGGGTCCGGCCGTCGTAGAAGGCGCGGACCATCATCATCGAGGCTTCTTCGCAGGCGTCCTCATGGACGGCGTCCCAGACGCTGAAGGGCGCCTGGTAGACCATCGGCACCTTGAGATTGATCTGGGCCGGCAGCGGTTTCGCTTCCGGAGCGGACGCCGGCGGCGGTTCCTTGGGTTCGGCGGCCCGGAGGCGCGCGTCCTGGGAAAGCGTCGCGTCGACGCTGGCCGGGGCAGACGAGGGAGCGGTCACGTAGGGGACGTTGGCCTCGCTGAAATCGCTGGCCGGCTGGCTGGCCGGCAGCGGACCGACCTTCCAGCGTTCATAGGCGTCGCGCAGGTCCTGCCGATAGGCATAGGCCGCGACGGCCGCCAGGACGACGACCGCGCCGAGGATCGGCCAGACCAGGTTCTTTTTGGCTTTGTTGAACATAAAATTACGTGGTTCAGGTGACGCCGGCCGGGTCTCCGCACCCCGTTTTTCGTCTTTCTAGTCCGCGGCGCTCGGAGTATACTGTCTCCATGCGATTTTTCAACGGGTCGGTGCTGAAATTCATCAAACGCTGGCGCCTGGATTACCTGGCGATCTTCGCTTTCGCGGCCGCCGTTTACACTTATATCCAGTGGCAGCCGGCTTTTCCGGACCCGGATTCATTCTACCACATGAAGATGGCCATGCTCACGAGCGAGCAGGGCATCGTCAAGGTTTTTCCCTGGCTGCCGTTCACGACGCTCGCCCGGGCTTTCGCCGACCACCACTACCTTTACCACCTGATCCTGGTCCCGTTCATCTGGGCGTTCGGGCCGCTGCTCGGGGTCAAGATCTCGTCGATCCTCTTCGCGGCGCTGACCATCGTCGCTTTTTACTGGCTGCTGCGCGTCTACGAGATCCGTTACGCGCCCGCTTACGCCCTGATGATCGCCGCCTGCGGCGGGTTCATCTTCCGCCTGAACCTGGCCAAGGCCTCGGCCCTGTCCATCACGCTGGTGATCCTGTCGCTGATCGCGATGCGCCGGTCCAACCTTTGGGCGCTGTACGTCATGTCGGCGCTGTTCGTCTGGCTGTACGGCGGCTGGCCGATCATGATCCTGCTCGCCGGAGCCTTCCTGCTGGCCCGGGCGATCGTCGGCATCCTGACGCGCGAGAGCGGGTCCTGGCACCGGTCCGTCGCCGGTTTTTTCCGCCGGCTGGCCGGCGAGCGGCGGTCGGCCCTCCGCGACCTCTGGTCGCTGCCCGAGGTCAGGAACGCCGTCGTCATCATGGCCGGCCTGGCCACCGGCCTGGTCGTCAACCCCTTCTTCCCGGTCAACATCGCTTTCTATTGGGAGCAGATCGTCCAGATCGCGATCATCAGCTACCGCGGCACGGTCACGGTCGGCCGGGAATGGTATCCGTACTCGCTCAGCGAGATCTTCGGGATGTGCGCCGTCGTTTTCATCCTCTTTTCCGTCGGCCTGGTCATGCTGCTCGGCGCCGCCTTCTGGGGCCGGCCGGGCGCGGTCAAACCGGGGGAGGCGCGGCGGCCGGTGACCGAACTCCTGGGCGCCTTCATCCTGGCGGCCTTTTTCCTGGCCATGACCCTGCGCAGCCGGCGCCACATGGAGTATTTCGTGCCGTTCGCGATGTTTTTCGACGCCCTGTTCATCAACCTGATCCTGCCGTACGTCGATCCCCGCCGCGGCGCGTCCAAGCTGATGGCCTTCATGAAGAAGGCGCGTTTCGTCGTCATTTTCGTCGCCGTCTACCTGGTCGTGTTCTTCCCGCTGCTCGGCGCCCGCGACATCGTCCTGGTGCGCGGTTCGTTCATGCACGGCCTCCCCTGGACGCAGTTCTCCGGCGCCGGCCAGTGGCTGGCGCAGCACACGCCGAAGGGCGCGATCATCTTCCATAACGACTGGGACGATTTCCCGATCCTGTTCTACCGCGACGACCGCAACCGCTACATCAGCGGCCTGGACCAGACCTTCCTCTACCGCCAGGATCCGCTCCGCTACGCCTACTGGCTGGACATCACCATGGGCAAGCGGAAGACCGGCGTGGCCGAGACCATCTCCAGGATGTTCGGCGCGCGGTTCGTCATGGTCAAGAACAGCCACACGGCCATGCTCCAGCCGATCGAGGCCGATCCGCACATGCACCTGGTCTACAAGGACGACGAGGTCAGCATCTTCGCGATCGTGTTATGAGGGTCGTCATCGCCATTCCGGTGCTGAACGAGGAGCAGGCGCTGGCGCCGACCGTGGAGACGCTCCGTCGTTTCGCCGCCGACCGGCTGGCCGGCCGCGAGGTCGTCATCGTCATCGCCGACAACGGATCGACCGACCGGACCGGGGAGATCGGTTCGGAGCTCGCGGAACGCCACCCCGACGTCCGTTACCTGCGCCTGTCCGAACGGGGCAAGGGCCGGGCGATCCGGGCCGCCTGGAACGGCTACCCGGCTGACGTCAGCGTCTTCATGGACGCCGACCTGTCCACGGACCTCGAGGCCCTGCCGGCGCTGATCGACGCCGCGGCCGCGAACGGCGGCCTGGCCGTCGGCTCGCGCTTTCTCCGCGGATCGAAGGTGGAGCGTACGCCGCTGCGCCGCCTGACCTCGTTAGGCTACATGGTCTTCCAGCGCCTGGCGCTCGGCACCCGGGTCGCCGATCTGCCCTGCGGCTTCAAGGCGGCGTCCGCGGCGGCGGTCGGAAAGATCCTGCCGCGGGTCCGCGACAACGGCTGGTTCTTCGACAGCGAGCTGGTCGTGCGCGCCGAGCGCGCGGGCCTGCCGGTCGCCGAGGTGCCGGTGGTCTGGCGCGAGAATCCGGTCGCCGGCCGCCGGTCGAAAGTCCCGGTCGGACGCCTGGCCGTCGATTACGCCCGCCGGGTCTGGCGCCTGCGCCGCGAACTCGGATCAGAAAAAAAACCCGCCCCGGCCGCTCCGCCGGCGGCGCCGGCGATCGGCCGCCGCGAATGGATCTGGGTCGGGCTGATGGCCGCCCTGGCCGCCGTCGTCACCGCGCTGCCGCCGATTTACGGCGTCTGGGAAGCCGGCCGCCGCGGCGAGGTCTGGAAGGGCCTGCAGTTCCTGTCTCCGGGCGATTTCAGCGTCTATCTTTCCTACATCTACCAGGCCGCCTCCGGGCGCTGGCTGCTCCAGAATTACTTCACGACCGAGCGGCTGGTGCCCTCTTTCAACATCCTCTGGTCGTCGGTCGGCCTGCTGGCACGGGTCTTGCGATTGGCCCCGGTCGCCGCCTACCACGTCGCCCGCACCCTGCTGATCTTCCCGCTGGCCGGCGTCTCCTACCTGTTCATCGCCCGTTTTTTCCGGAAGGTCCGTTCGCGCCTCGCCGCCGCGGCGCTCTTCTTTTTCGGTTCGGGCGTCGGACTTTATTTCGCGCCTCTCTTTCCCGCCGCCGCGCCGCTGAACGGCCGCTACGAGTTCCCGATCGACATGTGGGTCGCCGAGGCCAACACCTTCCTGACCATGCTTTACAGTCCGCACTTCGCGGCCTCGCTCCTGCTCCTCCTGCTCAGTTTTTACCTCCTGCTCCGCGCCTTCGAGACCGGCCGGCTGCGTTTCGCGGTCTTCGCCGGCCTGGCCGCGCTCGCGCTCTTCGATTTCCATCCGTTCCATGCCCCGACGCTTTACGCCGTGCCGGCCGTCTGGCTGGCCTGGCGCGCCGTCCATGGCCGGGCGACGGCCGGCCAGGCCGCGGCCTACGCCGTCTTCGTGCTGATCTCGCTGCCTTCCGTCGCCTACCAGTAC
>JBAIWZ010000166.1:0-1583 GCA_037916955.1 Acutalibacteraceae bacterium
GAGGCCGAGGACGGCTGGGACCTGCCGGCCGACGGCTCGGTCGACGCCGACGTCGATACGCTGATGCGCCTGAGCGACGTGCGCGCCGAGATGAAGAAGCTGAAACCAGCCCAGCGCGAGATCATCGTCATGCGCGTCTGGCAGCAGCTGAGCTCCGCGGAGATCGCCGCCGCGCTCGGCCAGAACGAGACCGCCTGCCGCATGGCCTTCAGCCGCGCGATCCGCCAGCTCCGGCAGAACCTGCCTGTCGCCGTTTTCGTCACCTTAATGATCCCCACCCTATGGAAAAACTGACCGCCGAGATCCTGGCCGACCTTTACCGGCTCGACCCGGGCCTCAAAGAAAAGGAGACCGAACTCGCCGCCCTGATCTCGAAACTGGTCGCGGCCCGGCCTGAGGCCGAACTGGACGAAGCCTTCCGGCGAGAACTGCGCGAACGGCTGCTCAGCGAGTACCGGGCCCATCCGGCGATCGCGCGGCCGACGGCCTGGACGTCCCTGCTCAGGAAATTCTTCGAGACCCCGAAGTTCGGCTACGCCATGGGGGGCGCGGCCATCCTCCTGCTCATCGCCTTCGTCGCCTCCGGCCGCCTGCCGTCGGGCCGTTCGCCGTCCTCCGCCTTGCCGCAGCGCCTCGAACTGGCCGCGGCGCCGCAGATCACCAGGGTCGCCGACAACGCCTTCGGGCCGCTGACCGGCGCCTCATCGACCGTCACGCAGAACTCGACCAAAGGCGTCGTCTCCGGAGTTTCCTCCGACGAAGCGGCGGCCGGCATCGCCGGCCCGCCGGCGGCGCCGATGCTCGGCTCCGGAAACTTCGGCGTCGGCCTAGGCGCGGTCCAGGTCCCGGCGGAACCGGAAGCGGTCCCGGTCGCGGCTCCGACGCCCTCCGTGCCGCTCGGCCTCGGCGGCGGAGGCGGCAGCTCCGGCGCGGCGCCCGGCCGCGCCATGGGCTTCGCGCCGGAAATGACCGAGTACCGATTCAAATATTCCGGCGCCGAACTTTCGCTGCCCCAGAACGGCACGGTGGAGGTCCTGAAACGGGACCGCGCCGCCGATTCCTCGTCGCTGGCCGCGTCGCTCAGCGCCCTGGGCCTCGGCCTGGTCGACCTGGGCAGACTGCGCGACGCCAAGATCCAGAATCTGACGCTGAGCGAAGATCGCGAGTACGGCTACTCGGTCAACGTCAACCTCGATGACGGTTCGATCAACGTCAGCCAGAACTGGCCGCGCTGGCCCCAGCCCTACGCCGCGCCGTGCCAGCCCGATGCCCCCTGCGGTCCGCCCCGCCTGGAACTGTCCGACCTGCCCTCCGACTCCGAGGCCATCGGCATCGCCGACGCCTTCCTCGCCGGCCTGGGCGTGTCGACCGCCGGCTACGACCGGCCGGTCGTGGACAACGCCTGGCGCATCGCTTATGACGCGGCCCCGAACAAGGCCGATTACTGGATACCGGACCAGCTGACCGTCGCTTACCAGCTGCTGATCAACGGCCGGAAGGTCTATTCCGAGGACGGCAGCATCATGGGGATGATGGTCGCCATCGACGTCCGGACGCGCCGCGCCGCCGGCGTCTCGCAGATC
>JBAIWZ010000167.1:0-4435 GCA_037916955.1 Acutalibacteraceae bacterium
GCGGTCGTTGTTGTAGTCGTCGTCGGTCAGCTTGATGACCTCGTCCGGGGTGATGCCGTTCTTGTCGATCGACGTGCCCTTCGGGGTGTACCAGAGGGCCACCGTCAGCTTCAGGGCCGAACCGTCGGCCAGTTCGCTGTAGTCCTGCACCGAACCCTTGCCGTAGGTCTGTTCGCCGATGATCTTGGCCTTGCCGTGGTCCTTGAGCGCGCCGGCGACGATCTCCGAGGCCGAGGCCGAGCCGCCGTTGACGAGCACCACCGTCGGCAGGTCGGAGAACCGGTAGTTGCCGTCGGAGTTGTAATCCTTCTTGGTGCCGTCGCTGAACTTCTCCTCGACGACCACGTCGTGGGCGATCCACTCGCCGGCCACCTTGACCGCCGTGTCCAGGAAGCCGCCGGGGTTGTTGCGCATGTCCAGGATGACGCCGGACGGGTTCTCCAGCAGGACCGACCGGACGGCCTCGTTGAAGCGCGACTCGGTATCCTCGTTGAAATGCGACAGGGTGATGACGGCGATCTTCTTGCCCTGGTCGTCGACCATCTTCCACTTGACCGAGGTGACGACGATGGTCGCCCTGGAGATGGTCAGGTCGACGGTGTCGCGCGTGCCCGCGTGCAGGACCGTCAGTTTGACGGACGTGCCCTTGGGGCCGCGGATCCGGTTCACGGCGTCGTCGAGCAGCATGGCCGAGGTGTCGACGCCGTCGATGCCGACGATCCAGTCACCGGCCTTCAGACCCGCCTTCTCCGCCGGCGTTCCCGGCAGCGGCGCGATGACCGTCAGCTTGTCGTTCTTGATGCCGAGCTCGGCGCCGATCCCGTCGAAAGTGCCGGACAGCTCCTGCGAGAACTTCTTGGCCGTGTCCGGATCGAAGAAGACCGAGTAGGGATCGCCGAGCGAGGCGACCATGCCGGCGACCGAGCCGTAGTACATCTGGACGTCGGAGACCGGCTGGCGGACGTAGCGCTCGTGAACGGTCTTCCAGATGTCCCAAAAACCGTTGAAATCGACGTCCTTGAACGCGTAGGGCGGCGGCGCGGCCTGGTTCAGGACCTTGCCCGGCGTCTGCTCGCCGCACTGGACCGGCGGCGCGGCCGGCTGCCGCTTGGCCTGGTAGAAAGCGCCGCCCAGGAAGCTGACGACGATCAAACCGGCGGCCAGGGCGCCTAGGCCGTAATTGCGGACGACGCCCCGGCGGCGACGCGGTTCAGGCGCCGGAGCGGCGGCGTTCACCTGCGGATTTTCCGTTTCCATGTTCATAATTGGTCAGGCGGACCGGGCGATGTCGGCGCCGAGCGCCGCCAGCCGCCGATCCAGGTTCTCGTAGCCGCGATCGATGATCTCCGCTCCGTGCAGGACGGTCTCGCCCTGGGCGATCAGCCCGGCGATGACCAGGGTCGCGCCGGCGCGCAGGTCCAGTCCGCGGATCTCCTGTCCGTAGAGCGGCGTCGGTCCGGAGATCAGGACCCGGTGCGGATCGCAGATGACCGCGTTGGCGCCCATCTTGACCAGTTCGTTGACATAGCCCAGCCGGCCCTCGAACAGCGGATCGTGGATCAGCGTCGTGCCGTCGCACTGGGTGGCCAGGACGCCGAACGGCGCCTGCAGGTCGGTCGGGAAGCCGGGGTAGGGCATGGCCTGGAGCTTGAAAGCGGCCAGCGACGACTGCGAACCGAGGGTCAGGACGCCGCGGTCCACCGTGAAATTCACGCCGGCGCGCCGCAGGTTCAGCAGGATGATGTCCAGGTGCTCCGGCTCGACGCCGCGGATCCGCAGCGTGCCCTTGGTCACGGCGCCGAGCACCGCGAAGGTGCCGGTCTCGATCTGGTCGGGGATGACGCGGTGTTCGACGGCCTTCAGCCGGTCAACGCCGTCGATGACGACGGTGTGGGTGCCCGCGCCGCTGATCCGGGCGCCGGCGGCGTTCAGGAACTTCGCCAGGTCCTGGACGTGCGGTTCGGCCGCGGCCAGCTTGATGACCGTCCGGCCCTCGGCCAGGACGGCGGCCATGATCGCGTTCTCCGTGGCCGTCACCGAGAACTCGGGCAGGACGATGACCGCTCCCTTGAGTCCGGCGGTTGTCAGGCGGTACAGGCTGCCGGTGCGGTCGATCTTCGCGCCAAGCGTTTCGAGCGCCGTGAAGTGCGGACCGATCGGACGGTTGCCGATGATGCAGCCGCCGGGTTCGGGCAGCTCGACCTGATGAAAGCGGGACAGCAACGGCCCGAGCAGCAGGATTGACGACCGCATGCTCTTGACGGCCTTGGCGTCGATCGAGGCGATATCGGCCCGGCGGGCGTCGACGGTCAGTTCATGCTCCCCGGTCCAGTCGACCTTGGCGCCGAGCGAACGCAGGATGTCGAGCATGCGCTCGACATCGGAGAGTCGCGGCACGTTGGCCAGCCGGCAGGGTCCGGAAACGAGCAGGGTGGCGGCCAGGATCGGCGTCACGGCGTTCTTCATGCCGCCGACGACTATCTCGCCGTCGAGGGGCTTGCCGCCGCGGATGATCCATTTGGAGACGGCGGACTTCGCCGGTTTCATGATCTCAGCGCAGGTCGCTTCGGGCGCGCTCCGGGTCTTGGCCGGCCGCGATTTCGCTGGTAAGCTGTGTTTCATATCGGAAATGATACCCCTGGCCGGCCCGGTTTGGCAACTTTTTGACGCTTAAATCGAGCTTAAAGGCCGGAGCAGATCGACATGAGCTTAAAGACGCGCAAGATCATTCTCATGGTTTTCCTGGCCGCCTTCGCGGTCAGCGCCCCGGCGGTGGTCCTTTACACCTCCGGCTACCGCTATAACTGGAAGCGGCACCGGGTCGAAAAGACTGGGATCATCAAACTCGGCACCCTGCCCGCCGGCGCCAAGATCTACCTGAACGGCGTCGTCCAGCCCAAGCCGACCCCGACGTCCATTTTCCGCCTGCTTCCCGAAGATTACGACCTGCGGATGGAAAAGGCCGGTTATCTCCCCTGGCACAAGACCCTGGAGATATCGAGCGGCGAGACGACCTTTGCCGACGACGTCGTGCTGATCAAGGACGCCCTGCCGGAATTGCTGGTGAATGCCGACGCGGTCAAGGCGGCCTTCAGCGCCGACGGCGGCCGGATCGCGCTGCTCAGCCGGAACAAGGACTGGCTGGAACTGTCGGACTACGACATCAAGGCCGGGACATCCGTTCTGATCGCCCGCTTCGGCGCTGACAAATACTCCGATCCCCGGCTGGACTGGTCGCCCGACGGCTCGCGGCTGCTCTTCTCGGCCGCCGGAGCCGACGGCCTGCGCGAGGTGTTCCTGTACGAACCCGGCGCTCCGGCCGCCGAACCGAAAGCACTGCACCGCTCCCTGCCCCGCAGCTCCCGCCTGGACGCGCGGTGGGCGGCCGACGGCGCCAGCCTGACGGCCGTGACCGGGGACGGCGTCTTCACCGTATCGGCCGCGACCGGCGAGGCCGTGCCGGCGACCCTCCTGCCCCTGATCCAGGACGCCGCGTCCACGGACCGCGGCCTGTTCCTGCTCCGCGCCGACGGCGGCCAGGTCGTCCTGGAACGGACGGCGCCGGGCGCCGCGCGCACGACCATCGCCTCTCTGCCGGACGGCCAATACTCGTTCGCCGACACGACCGGCCGCCTGCTGGCGATCGCCGACCGCAAAGCCGCCAAGACCTGGCTGGCCGATCCGGGCAGCGGCGAACTGACCGGGCCGTTCGAGGCCACCGACGTCCTCTGGGAAAAAGCCGGCGGCGCCGGGCGGCTGCTGCTCTGGAACAGCTTCGAGATCACCGTCTACGACCCGGCCAGCGGCAGCCGCCGCCTGGTCACGCGCGTCGGCTCCGACATCACCGCCTGCGCCTGGCATCCGGCCGGCCGCGACGTGATCTACGCGACGCCCTCGGCCCTGGTCGACATCGAACTGGACGACCGCGACAGCCGGAACACTTACGACCTCGCCCGCTTCAACCGCATCGGCGAATTCCGGGTGGACGCGGCCGGCAAGCGCGTCATCTTCAGCGGCGCGGTGGGCAGCCGGCAAGGGATCTTCGACCGGGCGCTCTGACGCCGAGACCGCCGCAACGAAAAAAGACCGGCAGGAATGCCGGTCTTGTTCGTCTAGGCCTTCTTCGCGCCGCGGCGAAGGGCGGCGTCCAGCCGGGCGATCAGCTCGGGGAGTTCGCCGATGTTGGCGATCTCGTGGTCCGGGACGATGCTCGCGTCCTCGCTCGACTTGGTCTCGCTGGGGATCCAGACGCTGACGATCTTCAGGGCCTTGGCGGCCTTGATGTCGTTGCGCTTGGAATCGCCGACCATGATCACGGTCTCGGGATGGTCGCCGGCGATCTGCTTCAGGGTCTCCACCTTGTCGCCGATCGTCACGTGGACGTTCTGCGGCTCGAAGTACCGGCCGATCCCCGCCTGCTCCACCTTGCGCAGCT
>JBAIWZ010000168.1:0-9450 GCA_037916955.1 Acutalibacteraceae bacterium
CGCATTCAGGGGTTTTAATGTAATCTCTTCCCACGTGCCAGGTGCGGCCCAGCGAGGCCGGCTTCTCACCGCGGCGCCTCATAAATCGCAACGATCCTGCTTAGAATATGGCCAAGAAGGTCCAAACATTCATCAAGCTCCAGATCCAGGCCGGCAAGGCCAATCCGGCGCCGCCTATCGGCCCCGCCCTCGGCCAGCACGGTCTGAACATCGCCGAGTTCTGCCAGAAGTTCAACGCCGCCACCGCCAAGCTCGGGGGCGACATCATCCCGGTCGTCATCACCGTCTACGAGGACCGGACCTACACCTTCGTCCTCAAGACGCCTCCGGCTTCCGACCTGCTGAAGAAGGCCGCGGGCATCCCCAAGGGTTCGGGCAAGCCGCTGACCGAGAAGGTCGGCAAGGTCACCAAGGCCCAGATCCGCGAGATCGCCGAGAAGAAGCTGCCCGACCTGAACACCACCGACATCGAGGCCGCCATGCGCACCATCGAGGGCACCGCCAGGCAGATGGGGCTCGAGGTCAAGGGCTGAAGACCGCTCCGACACGAATACTTAACTTGTGGGAGGCCCGACAAGGGCCGTCCGCACCACGAATCGTATGCCGCGCAGCAAGCGCTATAAGGAACTGAAGGCTTCGTTCGACTCCAAGAAGGCCTACGAACCCGCCGAGGCCGTCGAACTGGCCAAGAAGACGTCGACCACCAAGTTCGACGCCGCCATCGAGGTCCACATCAACCTCGGCATCGACCCGAAGAAGAGCGACCAGCTGGTCCGCTCGACGGTCGCCCTGCCCCACGGCACCGGCCAGACCAAGAAGGTCGCCGCTTTCGTCAGCTCCCCCGAAAAGGAAAAGGAAGCCAAGGACGCCGGCGCCGAACTGGTCGGCGGCGAGGACCTGATCGCCAAGATCGCCTCGTCCGGCAAGATCGAGTTCGACATCGCCGTGGCCACCCCGGACATGATGCCCAAGCTGGCCAAGGTCGCGAAGATCCTCGGCCCCAAGGGCCTGATGCCCAGCCCGAAGAACGAGACGGTCACCCCGAACATCAAGAAGGCCGTCGAAGAGCTGCGCAAGGGCAAGGTCGCCTTCAAGAGCGACGACACCGGCAACATCCACCAGATCATCGGCAAGGCCTCGTTCTCGAAGGACCAGCTCCTGGAGAACTTCGGCGCTTTCATGGACGCGGTGCGCCGCGCCAAGCCGTCCAGCTCCAAAGGCACCTACCTGCAATCCGTCACCCTGACCTCGACCATGGGCCCAGGCATCAAGGTTGCGGCTTAACCGAAAATAGTTCAAAATGGCGGTTAGTCCGCGAGGACCGACCGCCATTTGATTTTCGCGCGAACTTAGCCGAAAACTATGATCCTGTCAGACCGGGACATCAAGACCTACATCGAACGGGGCAAGATCACCATCGACCCCTACCTGCCGGAGTGCGTCCAGCCGGCCTCGATCGACCTGCACCTGGACAAGACCTTCCTGATCTTCGACACGGTCAACCACCACATCATCGACGTCAAGGAACCGGTCGACAACCTGATGCGGCGCGTCGAGATCGAAGGCGACCGGCCGTTCATCCTCCACCCCGGCGAGTTCGCCCTCGGCGTGACCTTCGAGGAGGTCGGCGTCGGCAACGACGTGGTCGGACGGCTCGAGGGCAAGAGTTCGCTCGGCCGGCTCGGCATCATCATCCACGCCACCGCCGGCTACCTCGACCCGGGCAACCGGCTGAAGCTGACCTTGGAGCTCTCGAACATCGGCAGCCTGCCGGTCAAGCTGTTCTACAAGATGCCGATCGCCCAGATGTCCTTCAGTCCCCTGTCCTCGGCCTGCGAGAATCCCTACGGCTGCAAGCGGCTCGGCTCGAAGTACTTCGGCGCCCGCGAACCGCAGGCCTCGCAGATGTGGAGGAATTTCGACAAGAACAAGGAGAAGGAACAGAAATAGGAACAACCGTCCCGGCGCGGTAATACCGCCATGAGCCGGGACAACGTATGCATCCGCTCACGCGGCGGGCGCTGAAGGTCACGGCAGGGCTAGCGCTGCTGACACCAGCCGCCGCAAAGGCTCAAAACCCGGATTACGGACTCGGTTACGCCGTCAACATCGGCCTGCCGACGTTGGACGTACGCGCCCTGGCCGTCGGCGGCATCCGCTGCCTGCTCGGCTTCATGGGGTTCGTGCTGGTGCTTAAGATAATCCACGGCGGCTTCCTGATGATGACCCACGGCGGCAGCGAGGAGGACAAGGCCGTCGCGGTCGGCATGATCAAGGACAGCGTCATCGGCATCGTCATCGTCATGACCTCGTCCGCCGTCGTCCAGTTCGTGGTCAACGCGGTCCTGAACGCCACCGGAGCTTTCTTCTGAGGAACCTATGAAGGTCGAGGTCCACCGCATAGACAAGACCCTGCCCCTGCCGCGGTACGAAACCGCCGGCGCGGCGGCTTTCGATCTGCTGGCGCGGGTGGAGACCGTGGTCCCGGCCGGCGCCGTCGGCCGCGTACCGGCGAACCTGATCGTGCGCGTGCCCGAGGGCCACGTCCTGATGCTGGCCTCCCGCTCCTCCACTCCGGCCAAGAAAGGCCTGTCGACGCCCCACGGTTTCGGCGTCATCGACTGCGACTACTGCGGCCCGGACGACGAACTGCTGGTCCAGGTCTTCAACTTCACCGGCGCGCCGGTCACCGTCGGCCGCGGCGAGCGCATCGCCCAGGCCCTGATCGTGCCCGTCGCCCGCTGCGAACTGGTCGAGATCGACAAGCCGGCCGCCAAGAGCCGCGGCGGCTTCGGTAGCACGGGCTGAAACGCGGCCGGTCCGCCTCAAGACAAAAAAATCCGCCGGATGCCGGCGGGTTTTTGAAATTTCGGAGATAACGGCGTTCAGGCCGCGGATCAGGCGATGAGCCGTTTCAGCTCTTCGACCGCCTGGTCGAGCTCGCCGTCGCGATTCATGACCACCCGGTCGAAGTCGCCGGCATTGGCCATCTCGTCGGCCGCGCGGCTGACCCGCGTCTCGATGTCGGTCACCTGCTTGCCGGGGCGTTCGAGCAGCCGGCGCCGCAGTTCTTCGACCGAACCCGGCTGAAGGAAGACCGTGACGCAATCGGGGTAGGCGGCCTTGATGGCGCGCGCGCCCCGGATGTCGACCACGGCGAAGACCGCGCGGTTCAGCGACCGCAGCCGGTCCACCTCGGGCCGGGAGGACCCGTAGAGATTGCCGTACGTTTCGGCCCACTCCAAGAACTCGCCCCGCTCGCGGCGGGCGACGAATTCTTCGCGAGTGACGAAATGGTAGTCGCGGCCGTCGACCTCGCCGGGCCGGGGGCTGCGGCTCGTCGTCGTGACGAGGCGCGCCGTCCGCGGAACCTCCGCGAGCAGACGTTCGACCACCGTGGTCTTGCCCGCCCCGGAGGGGCCGGACACGACCACGAACAGTCCGTTCTTCATGGGAACTCCCATTAAGTGAAAGGAAAGAACATGAAAAGGGTAACATCAGGCCGAAGTTGCCGCAACTGCGTCCGGCGGGACAAAAAAACCGCGCCGGGAAGCGCGGTTGAAGACTCGGATCGGGTTACTTGGCGTCCTCCGGGATCGGCGGCGGGCCCTTCCTGGCCGGCGCCTGCACCTGGTGCTCCTCCGGCTGCTCGAACGGCTCGGCCTTGTCGCCCGACTTCACGCCGGTGGCGTAAAGGTAGCCGTTGCGGTACTCCTCGCCCATGGCTTTGAGGAACTGCTCCCCGTCCTCGGGCATGAAGCGCTTCTGCTCCGTATAGGAAGAAACGCCTTTCTCGAGCTGCGCCGCGAGCTTCGCGTCGCCCTCGAAGCGGACGCGTCCGCCGTCGAGTATCGCCCGGACCAGGACCTTGCCGCGGCCCTTGGCGCCGTCAAATTCAACCAAGTCGACCCATTTCACATTGGCCTCCTTTTCATTTTGTTCCATCTCCGTTTCCGGAGGGGCCTCGCGTGATTCGCTGAATCTCATAAGGCGCTGTCTTGTTACCATTATTTCGCGGAAAAATCAAGCCTTGGGGAAGTCGATCCATTCCGTATTGCGGATCTTGAAGTCCTTGTCGTCCATGATCTCCTTCAGCTTGCCGGTGAACTCCTTCCAGGAACGCTTCGCGTCCTCCGGGCTGAGCGTCGCCTCGAAGCCCTGCTTGAGGGCGGCCATGACCTCGGGCGATCCCGCCAGCTCCTCGACGTTGCGGCGCAGTTCCGGCGGCAGCGGCTGGCCGGCCATGGCCGACGACGGGAACGAACGCAGGCCGTCATAGACCGTCACCCGCTTGGCGAAGATGCTGCCGTTGTCGATGGCCTGGTGCTTGCCGTCCGGACTGACCAGCCAGTTGCCGTTGTGGCGGTCGCTGTTGTTGGTCAGCCAGTCGAACAGGGCCAGCCGCGTCAGCTGTTCAGCGTGCTTCTGGTCGTAGGCTTGGTCGCCCAGTTTGTAGGCCAGCGTCCCGACCTTCCAGTCCTGGACCGTGCCGATGCCCTCCGGGCCGTCGCGCAGCACCGTGGCCGGCGCCAGGTCGAGTTTCAGCGACCGGTCGATGAAGGTCGCCAGCACCTCGCGGCCGACCATCTCGCCCTGCTTGATGCCGGTCCTGATGAAACCCTCGCGGCTCTTGGGCTTGTAGACGGCCGGCAGGTCGCGGCCTTCGAGATTGATCACCAGCGGCTTGTTGGCGCTGTCGGCGCCGAGGTCGCGGTAAGCCTCGATCCGGCCCAGCAGTTCGCGCTCCATCCGCGCCCGCTCGCGCTCCGCCGCCTGCCGCTCGGGGAAGGCCTCCTCCAGGGCCAGCATCAGGTCGCGGCTGGCTTCCTTGACCCGTTCGACCTGTTCGTAGACCTCGCGCTTCTCCGGCGACGTCTCCCCTTCCATGAACCAGGCGATCTCGTCCTGCGAAAAATCCGAGTAGGACTTCGAGCCGTCCGGTCCGGGGATCTCCAGGGCGTGCAGCAGCCCTTTGCGGTCCGACTGCGGCGCTTCGCTGATGATGCGGGACAGGGTCTCGTGCGAGAAGCCGAACTGCTTGGCCGCCATGGGCAGCAGCGCCGGATTCTTCTCGACCAGGTCCTGGGTGATGGCCGCCTGCTCCTCGGGCGAGAGTGGGGTGTTCGACGTCTCCACGGCGCGGAAGAAGGCCGTCGGTTCGCGCCGGGCGACGCGCAGCAGCACGCCGAGCTTTTCGCCGGTGGACAGGCCGATCTCGTCAAGTCGCGCTCCCAGTTCGGGGTTCGCCTCGAGGGCCGGAACCAGCACGTTCAGTTTCTCCTCGTAACTGGCGTCGGGACCGCGGCCGATCAGTTCGTCGATCGCCTGCTCCGGGTTCTCTTCCTCCTCGATCAGTTCGGCTTCGGCGGTGAGGTCGGGAATGTCCTCGCCGGCCATGACCGCTTCGGCCCGGCGGCGGGCCCCTTCGGCCACCTCGTCCATGGCCTGGCCGTTGGCCGCGAGCGCCTGCATCACTTCCTGTCTGATCGGCACGGTTTCGGCGAGGCCGATCGGCAGTTCCTTCTCGACGTCGGTCAGGAGCTTGTCGGTCTCGGCCTGGCTGTCGCCGATGTATTCGATGATGTCGTCGTCGGACAGCTCGATCAGCTTCTCCGGCGATTCGGGGATCGCCCGGGCCTCGGACTCGGCCTTCTCGGCCGGTTCGGTCTTCCGTTCCGCCAGCGGCGGCAGGTCGCGAATTGTGTCCGGACCGGTGCTCATAGCTCGTCGAGTTTCTTCCTGGCATCGGCGGCCCGCAGTTTGTCCAGCTTGGCCGAGTAATCCGAAACGATCTTCAGGCGCTGGCGCCGGAGAGCCTCAAGCCGCTCCCTGGCCTGGGCATAGATGTCCTTGATCTTCTGGACCTTGGCGTCCTTGGTGTCCGGCATGGCTTTGGACTTTTGAGTCTTGGGCTCCGGGTCGTCTGACATGGGCAGCGGCTGCGGGCCGCTGGCGACACCGCGGCGCGCAACGTAGATGGCGGCGGCCGCCAGGACCGCGGCCGAGATCAGCATGATGGCGGTGCCGTAACCCATAGGCTCACGAGTGTGTTCCTTATAATTATAGCCTATCGCGCGGCACAAAATAAGGCCTGAGTGGCCGGACGAAAAAGCCGCCCGAAAGAGGGCGGCCGTCAAAGCGGGCGATCAGGGCGCTTCGGGCGGATCGGCGGGCGCGGCCGGATCGGTGAAGATCAGGCAGACGTCGGCCCGGCGGACCTTGTAGGTGTCCGGAACGATCTTGGCGACCGTCTGGTACATCTGCAGACCCTGGTCCGTCGGGACCATGAGCAGCTTCTGCTTCTCGGGCGCGGACACGGCCTGCCACTCCGGGTCTTCCGTGTCCATGGTCGAGATCTCGGCCACGGCGTTGGCCGGCAGGTTGGCCTGCGGCGCCGCGTTCATGAACAGCGCCTTGACCTCGGCGATGGTCAGGCCCGCGACCTCTCCCTCCGCCTGCAGCTTGCCGAACATGATCAGCGTCTTTCCGTCCACGGGGTTGTTCATGTCACCGGGCATTCCAGCCTCCTGTTCCGATGAGATAAAGAACGTCTGGGGCAACTTAACCTTGAACCGGAAAAACGGTCAATAAAAAAACTCGCCGCGAGGGGCGGCGAGGTGAGGGTCAGCGCTTCAGCTGGCCGAGGAACCGGCGGACCCGGCTCCAGGCGAACCAGAGCAGGCCACAGACGCAGCCGGCGATCAGGCCGAGCTGGGCCAGGCCCAGCGGAATGAACAGGCTCGGGCGGTGCAGCGCCTGACAGAAGGCTGCGGAGGTCATCCAGACGAAGTTCATCAGCGGCTGGCAGACGTAGACGCCGCGGCAGACGAGCGCCGCGACGATGACGGCGGTCAGGACTTTCAGCCGCCGCTTCCAGGCCGGGGTCAGCATTCAGGCCTCCCTACTGCCGGTTGAGCGGCCGCTCGTTGACCTTTTCCGGTCCGGCCTCCTGCATGATCTCGATGAAGGGGTACTCCTTCCCCGAGAAGGCGTAGCCCATCAGGATGTTCTCGAGCGTCGAGCTGGTGAAGTAGCTGAAGCCCTGCATCCGGATGAACTCGTCCACGCCCTCGATCTTGAAGCGCACGATCTTGGTGTTGATGACGCGCGCTTCCGACGGGATGCTGACGCGGATCGGCAGGGTGCTGATGTAGGCCACGCGCACGAAAGGCGAGGTCATGTACCAGCCCGGCCGCTCCTGGTTCCAGATCTTGCCGCCGATGGAGTTGTAGGCCACGCCGATCTCGTTGATCTCGACGTGGTTCAGGCAGGCGATCCAGAAGATGAAGAATGCCGCGAGCAGGGATCCGACGATGCCGACGAGGACCTTCAGACCAGTTGTCATGGAACTCTCCTTTGGCGGCTGTTGGGGCCGCCTCGACTGCAAAGAACAGCTTTACTTGCGCGTGGTTTAGCATCAAAACCGCGAAGCGTCAAGACCGCCGACAAGGGCGGAAGCAATGCCGGGGAAGCACCCTTTGCGCTCAATTTCTCTGGCGCGCCAGACGAAGAACCGTGCTTCGGCGATGATTGAGAGCGCCGCGGAAAAATGATAAAATACACATATATGAACCTGAACTGGCTGCGCCGGCAGGACGCCGAACCGTGGATCCTGGCCGTCATCAACCTTTGGGCGCTGGCCCTGGCCGAATGGCTGGGCCCGGAATTCAGCCGCGTCGGTTACACCTCGCTGTTCAATGCGCTGTTCTTGCTGTTGGTCGCCGCCCGGCTGGCCAAGCACTACCACGTCTACGACCCCTCGATGCGCCTGATGCTCCGCGTCACCCTCGCGGCCCTGACCGTCCTCGCCGCGGTTCACGGCTTCATGTTCGCCCTCTGGCTCTGCGACACGCCGTACAGCGCCGCCTACATGGTCAACAACGCCAACTACATCCTGGCCTCCTGGCTCATCATCGTCATCGGCGCCGAAGCGGCCCTCCGCGACTACACCAAATTGCCCGCGTCGGTGCTCTGGGTGCCGACGGGGCTGGTCTTCCTGCTTCTGGCCGCCAGCGTGACGTTCCTGACCGAGCCGCGGATGATCGACCTGTCGCCGGACAAGCCGATGCCTTACATCTACCTGGGCGTGATCATCCTGACCGGGATCTTCGCGACCCTGGAGATCGGCCGGATCGGCCGGATGATCCCGGCGATGAAGGATTTCTCGCGCTTCCTCGTCGCCGCGCTGGTTGCCTTCTCCTTCCAGGCGGTCGTCGGCCTCTTCCGGCCGGCCACCTGCCTCCTGAGCGGCTGGACCGACCACCTGCCGGTCGCCGCGTTCCTCGCCTCCAACGTCGGCCTGTCCTGTCTGATCCTCGCCTTCGGCCGGCCAATGAAACTGACCGGCGTTTACGCCGACATCCAGGAGCAGGCGGCCGCGGAACAAAAATGAAGAAAATGAAGGAAGAGGACCGGCGGCCGAAAGCCGCCGGTTTTTGATCAAGGCGTAACGTCTCGTCTGACTAAATTATTTGGCTTCTGTTAGCCATAATTTCTGGCTGTTAGGATTGACAGCGAGCCGATTTCGTGCTATATATATCGGTCGCTGTCAGACCGCTCGGCCCGGATAGCCGAAGCTCATTCCAACCAAAAAGGAGGCCGTCATGGCCGCGTTGATCGCCAAAGTGCTGTTCTGGTCGCTGTTCGCGACCGTGGTCGCCTGCGTCGAGATCGAGAGCGAGGGCCGGTGGGGCTGGGCGTACAAGGCGCCGACCTGGTACCGGAAGACCGGCTTCTGGGCCAAGCTCTACGGGCTGTTCATGGGCGGCAAGCCGCTCACCGGCTACCACGCCTTCATGTTCTTCCTGCCCGTGCTGATCTTCCACGCCGGTTTCTTCACCGGCGCGCCGTGGTCGCTCTCGGCGGAGCTGCTCGCCTGGGCGCTCTACTTCGCCTGGTGCCCGCTCTGGGACTACTACTGGTTCGTCCTGAACCCCCACTACGCCGGCAAGTTCGACCGCGAGAGCATCTGGTGGCACGCCAAGAGCGTCTGGGTGGCCGGGCTGTTCCCGCTCGACTATCTGACCGGTCTCGCGGTCTCGCTCGCCTGCGCCGGCGGCGCCGCCTGGTTCGCCGGATCGGCCGCGCCCCTCATCAGCCACCTCTGGCTCCTCGTCGGCTTCGGCCTATACACCGTGCTGCTGCACCTGGCCGCGCCCTACTACCGCTTCTGGTACTGGCGCATGCGCCTCACAGACGACCGCGACAAGACGGACATCTTCTACAAGTAGCTCGCGCTCCGATACTCAAGCGCACCCGTTCCTCACGGGTGCGCTTTTCATTCCGACCACCCACTATCAGTTCTTTCTTTTTAAAGATATAATGGCCACACATTTGTAAAATATCTATGTCCTCCTTCTCCTCCGAAGATCGCGCCAAGATTGAACCGTTCGTCACCGACACCACGTCGGACGTCTTCGCGGTCAAGAACCTCGAAGGCATCGTCGGCGC
>JBAIWZ010000169.1:0-2453 GCA_037916955.1 Acutalibacteraceae bacterium
GCTGACGACCGGCCCGGAGGCCGCGGCCAGGATCAAGACCATGACGCTCGAGATGGTCGAGGACGAGATCGAGCGCGTGGTCATGTTTCACGCCGCGAGCGACGACGAGAGCTCCTGGAACCTGAAGGAGATCTACGAGGTCGCCGGCACCATCTTTCCGGTGCCGCCGGAGGTCCGCGTCGATATCAAGGAGATCCGCGACCGCGTCGCCGGCTCCAAGGTCCAGGACGCCCAGGCCCGCACCAAGATGATCGAGTACCTGTCGTCGCTGGCCGACCAGGCCTGGGACCGGCTCGAGGCCGAGGTGGATAAGGCCCTGCAAAGGACCGGCGGCTACGCCGAGGTCATCCGAGGCCAGATGCTCCGGGCGATCGATTCGCTCTGGGTCGAGCACCTCGACGCCATGGAGCACCTGCGCACCGGCATCGGCCTGCAGGGCTACGGCCAGCGCGACCCGCTGGTCGAGTACAAGCGCGAGGCCTACCGGATGTTCGGCGAGCTCACCGCCATGATCAGCAAGCAGATCGTTTACTCGGTCTTCAAGATCACCGTGGCCCGCGAGCCGCAGACGCAGTCGCTCATGGACCGCCGCGGCATCCAGATGTCGGCGCCGGCCAAGAGCGCGAACGGCGGCTCGGTCTCGACCGGTCCGGGCACGTCCGGCGACAAGAAGGTCGGCCGCAACGACCCCTGCCCCTGCGGGAGCGGCAAGAAATATAAGAAGTGCCACGGGGCCTAGCGCCCCGTTGCCGTATGCCGCCGAAGAGACCCGTGTCCGATGACGCCGGAAGGCCGAAGGTCGGCGTCGCCGTGCTGGTCGTCCGCGACGGCCGGGTATTGCTCGGCCGGCGTCTGAACGACGACGGCACCTGCGG
This sequence comes from Acutalibacteraceae bacterium, assembly GCA_037916955.1. Classification (GTDB taxonomy): domain Bacteria; phylum Patescibacteriota; class Patescibacteriia; order SG8-24; family SG8-24; genus JBAIWZ01. Next base: position 876 of record JBAIWZ010000169.1, read on the forward strand.
CATGTACGCCACCCCGGGCGGCCACGTCGAACATCTCGAATCCATCGTCGATTGCTGCAAGCGGGAGATGGCCGAGGAGGTCGGTCCGGCGGTGAAAGCGAAGGATTTCACCGTCATTGGCGTGACCTCGGTCCGCCAGTTCGCGCCGCGGCACATCATCCTGATCACCGTCCGCGCCGACTGGGTGGCTGGAGAGCCGGAGAATCTCGAACCGGAGAAGTGCGGCGGCTGGGATTGGTATCCGCTCGACGCGCTGCCGTCGCCCCTGACGCCCGGGACGGTCGGCGCCATCGAGTCGCTGAAGACCGGAAAAACCTTGTTCGAATAAAGTTTCATCAATATGGACGGCGTCAACCAATATCTCCACGAGGTCTGCATCACCGCCATCATCGCCCGGGACGGGAAGTATCTGATCACCCGGCGGTCGCCTAACAAGAAACGGTTCCCCGGCCAGTGGACCGTGCCCGGCGGCAAGATGGAGACCAAGGATTATCTGCAGCTTCCGAAGGACACCGAGAACTACTGGTACAACGTTCTCGAGCGGACGCTCCGCCGCGAAGTGAAAGAGGAGGTCGGCGTCGACATCGACCACATCGAATACGTCACCAGTCTGGCCACGGTCCACGCCGACGGCAGCCCGTCGCTGGTGATCTCCTGCGTCGCCGATCACGTCGGCGGCGAAGTTAGGCTGCAGGAAGCCGAGTCGGACCAATTCGCCTGGGTCGGACTGGAAGAGGCGAAGAACTATCCGCTGATCGACGGCATCTACGACGAACTGGTCATGGCCGACCACCAGCGCCAGGGACGAAAGCACGAATGGGAGCGGTCGAAGGAATTGCAGTCCGCGGCCTGATCGCCGACCATGAAGCCGAAGGAAAAATTCACCGAAGAACAGGCGGATATCCTGGATGAATTCAGGCGACGGTCCAAAGGCGCCGGCCTGGATTTTTTTGCCGTGGTCGGCGACTCCCGGACCGGCACGGGCGCTTCGGTGTTCGGCGCCGTCGCCGCCAGTCCGCCGGACAGCGCGCCCCGCAACGCCCGGCGCGCCCACGTCGCCTGGGAGGAACGGCACGGACTGGACCCGGATCATGACCGCGGCGGCCGGAAGTTCGTGATCCGTTTCCGCGCGGCCGACCGGGATATCTTCGAGGCGATAGTTGACGGCCGCAAGAAGATCGAGACCCGGGCGGCGACCAAGAAATACGCCGGCATCAAAGCCGGCGACATCGTCGTGCTGTCCTGCGGCGGTGCGCGATGTGAGAAGTCGGTCGCCCGGGTGGAACATTTCCCTTCGGTCGCCGCCATCCTTCGGAGGCACCGGCCGAAGGACATCAACCCGTCGATCCGCACGGCCGCCGAGGCACGGGCGATGTGGGCCGGCTTTCCCGGTTATACGGAAAAGATCCGGCGCGGCGGGTTGGTCGCTTTTCATCTGAAATGAGGGCGGGCGCCGCGTCAAGAATAAACCGCCCGGGGAACGGGCGGTTTTGTCGCGGCTCAGGTCTTCTTCCTGGGCTGGGTCGTTTTGGCCGGCTGGTCGGCCAGATCGCGGTCGGGCACCTCGGTGATCTCCCA
>JBAIWZ010000170.1:0-2693 GCA_037916955.1 Acutalibacteraceae bacterium
TTTTCTTAGTATCGGAGTATCGAAGTTTCGAAGTGTCGAAGTTCAGGAACAAAGTGACAAAGCGACGAAATAACCTGTTTCCGTTTCACGGACTTTGACACTCCGACACTACGACACTCCACTCCGTCTCTCCGACACTTCGATACTCCGGCACTTTGTCGCCCTTAGTCTTGCCAAGTCCCGCGGCCCGTGATAACCTCCGCTCATTGAAAAAACAAGCGAACTTATGAAGAAAGACACCCATCCCAAGTATTTCCCGGAAGCCAAGGTCATCTGCGCCTGCGGCAACACCTTCACCGTCGGCTCGACGGTCGAGGAGCTCCACGTCGAGCTCTGCTCCAGCTGCCATCCGTTCTACACCGGCAAGCAGAAGCTGGTCGACACCGCCCGCCGCGTCGAGAAGTTCAAGGAGCGCGCCGCCAAACAGGAGACGGAGAAGGTCGCCAAGAAGCGCGCCAAGACCGTCGAGCGCAAGGCGAAGAAAGAGGAATCGAAGTAGCTGCGAACGGAGTGCCGAGGCTCGTCGGCCGGGCGGATGACGCCGGGCCGGTCCGCCGGAGCACTCCGCTTTTATATGGACATTCCGGCCGCGCTGGAAAAAAAGAGACTCCGGTCAGCGGAGATCGAGGCCGAACTGGCGCGCCCCGAGACCTTTGGCGATCCCAAAAAGCTCAAGGAGCTCAATCAGGAATACAACGAGGTCAAAAAATTGCTGGAAATCGCCGGCCGTTTTGACGGCGTGAAAAAGGCGCTTGATGAAGCCGAGAATTCGGCGGCCAACGAAAGCGATCCGGAACTCAAGGAGTTCGCCCGGCAGGAATCCGGCCGCCTCCGGTCCGAATTCGAACTGCTCCGCGAGCAGGTCGAGGCCGCGCTCGTGCCGCCCGAACCCAACGACCGCAAGAACTGCTACGTCGAGATCCGCGCCGGCACCGGCGGCGACGAGGCCGCGCTCTTCGCCGCGGAACTGTTCCGCATGTACCAGCGCTTCGCCGAACGACGCGGCTGGCAGACCCGGCTGTCGTCGTCGAACCGCACCGAACTCGGCGGCTTCAAGGAGGCCATCTTTTTCGTCGAGGGCGTGAACGCCTACCGCGACCTGAAGTTCGAAAGCGGCGTGCACCGCGTCCAGCGCGTGCCGGAGACCGAGAAGACCGGACGCATCCACACCTCGACCGCGACCGTCGTGGTCATGCCCGAGGCCGAGGACATCGACATCAAGATCGACGCCAAGGACCTGCGCATCGACACCTTCCTGGCCGGCGGCCACGGCGGCCAGGGCGTCCAGACGACCTACTCGGCCGTGCGCATCACCTACCTGCCGACCGGCATGATCGTCCAATGCCAGGACGAGCGCTCCCAGACCCAGAACAAGGAGCGGGCCATGAGCATCCTGCGAGCCCGGCTCTACGCCATCGAAGAGGAGAAGCGCCGGGCCGCCGACACCGCCGCCCGCCGCGGCCAGATCGGCACCGGCGAACGCGCCGAGAAGATCCGCACCTACAACTTCCCCCAGGACCGGGTCACCGACCACCGGATCAAGAAGTCCTGGCACAACATCCAGACCATACTCGACGGCGACCTCGACCCGATCATCGCCGCCCTGCGCTCCGGCGCCGTCGGCAGCGAGGAGGATTATGACTGAGGTCACCCAGGCCGTGATCATGGCCGCCGGACTCGGCACGCGCCTCCGGCCGCACACCCTGACGGCGCCCAAGCCGATGCTCGCGGTCGCCGGCCGGCCGATCCTGGAATGGACGATCGAGCGGCTGCCGGAGCGGATCAATGAGGTGATCCTGGTCGTCGGCTACCTCCGCGAACAGATCGAGGCGTACTTCGGGTCCGAGTGGCGCGGCCGCCGGATCCGCTACGCCGTCCAGAGCGAACTCCGCGGCACCGGCGACGCCGTCCGGCTCTGCCAGCCGCTCCTGAACGAGCGCTTCCTGGTGCTGAACGGCGACGACCTCTACGGCGCGGCCGACATCGCCGCCGCCATCGGCCGCGAACGCGCGATCCTGGCCAAGGCCTGCGAGGTCCCGGGGCGCTTCGGCGCCTTCCGGACCGACGACCAAGGCCGGCTCATCGACATCGTCGAGGGCGGCCTCGTCGAACCGGGCGGACTGGTCAACGCCGGCCTCTACGTCCTCGACCGCCATTTTTTCGAATACCCGCTCGTGCCGATCAAGGACGGCAGGGAATTCGGCCTGCCCCAGACGCTCGTCCTCATGGCCAAGGACCGGCCGATCGACGTGATCAAGGCCGGCTTCTGGTTCCCCATCGGCTATCCCGAGGACCTGGCCAAGGCCGACGCCCTCCTGCGGACCGGAACGGCCGAAGCGAAATGCTGATATGACCGCCGCCGAAGCCCTGGCGCTCGGACGCCGGACGCTCGCGAAACACAAGTGCCCCGGTTCGGACGCGGTCCGCGAATCCGAACTTTTTTTGTCCCTGGCCGCGGGCCTGAGCCGCGAGCGCCTGCTCGCGCATCCGGAGACGCGGCTGGATCGGAAGCAGGCGGCGAAATTCCGCCGCCTCCTGAAGCGCCGCCTCGCCCACGAGCCGGTCGACCACCTCGTCGGCCGGACCTGGTTCATGGGCCGCGAGTTCCGGGTGAACCGCCGGACCCTCATCCCCCGCTGGGCCACGGAGAGCGTCGCCGCCGCGGCCATCGAGGCCGGGCGCGACAGGCGCGC